>CAZWOV010000185.1:0-6021 GCA_964635645.1 uncultured Planctomycetaceae bacterium
GAAGAACGTCCATTCCGGACTGATCGCGGAAGTATTCCGCCATCGTCAACGCTGAAAGCGCAACGCGAAGTCGAGCTCCCGGCGGCTCGTTCATCTGACCAAATACCATGCAGGTCTGATCAATAACGTGCTTGCCGGTCTGGCCAATGGCGGCTTCCTGAAGTTCCAACCAAAGGTCGTTTCCTTCGCGCGTACGTTCGCCAACGCCAGCGAAAACAGAATAACCGCCATGAGCCGACGCGATTCGCGCGATAAGTTCCTGAATGATAACGGTTTTGCCGAGACCGGCGCCGCCGAACAAACCGGCTTTACCGCCGCGGACAAAAGGAGTAAGAAGGTCGATAACTTTAATACCGGTTTCAAAAATTTCCGTCTTCGTGGAAAGATCGGCAATCTTTGGCGCGTCGCGATGGATCGGTGAAAAGGCTTTTGCCTTAACAGGACCGCGGTTGTCAATAGGCTCGCCAAGAAGATTGAAAACGCGGCCAACCGTTTCCGGACCAACCGGAACCGTTACGGGGGCGCCGGTATCCACGCACTCCAGACCACGGATCAGACCGTCCGTAGAACCCAGAGCGACACAGCGGACGCGACCGCTTCCAAGGTGCTGCTGAACTTCACCGGTAAGATTCAGTTTCACACCGTTTTTCTCCGATTCAATTTTCACCGCGTTGTAAATCGCGGGAAGCGAGTCTTCGGCAAATTCCACGTCAAACGTGGAGCCGATGACCTGAGTAATATGACCGATGTTACTTGACATAATTTTGTTCTTTCTATGATGCAGCGGAATGATCCGTGCGTTGATGTTTTGGGACAAATTTGAATATCAAACGATTACGTTCGCGCCCCGGTAAAACGCCGGGGCGCCGGAGACGCTCATTTAAGAGCTTCGACCCCGCCGATAAGCTCGGTGAGTTCGCCCGTAATTTGACTCTGACGCGAGCGGTTGACCGCCATGGTAAGAGTCTGAATCATCGCATCGGCGTTTTCCGTTGCCGCCTTCATCGCTACCATTCGCGCGATCTGTTCGCAAACGGCCGCGTCAAGGAAACACTTGAACAGCTTCGTTTTGAAACTCGCAGGAACGATTTCTTTGAGAATGCTGTCAGCGCTCGGCAGGAAATCGTATTCTGCGTTGATATTATTGTCTTTGTCATTCGTTTTGGCGTCGTCCGTACTGCCCAACTCGGACAGAGGAAGAAGCGTTTCGTGAACGACGGCCTGCTTCGACATGGAAAAGAATTTCGTGTAAACGATTTCCAATCGGTCGATTTTGCCGGTCAGATACTCTTCAAGATATCTGTTGGCAATTACCTCGACTTCATCCCACGCCGGTTTGTCTTCAAACTGCGTATACGTTTGGGTGGGCTTAACCTTACGAAAATTGAAATAGGAAATACCACGTTTACCGGCAACATCCAGAATCGCGTTTTCAACTTTCTGATCGGCGGCTGTCTCTACCTTTCCCGTCAGTTCATTCCAGCGACGAACCGCGCGGCGCAGTATTCCTCCGTTGTACCCGCCGCATAAACCGCGGTTGGAACTCAGGACGAGAAGCTGCACCGTTTTCGTCTCAGGATGCTCGACAAGCAAAGGATGAGATACCTCCGCTCCGGAACCTGCCAAATTACGCACCATGTTTGTCAAACGATCCGTGTAAGCCATCGCCGACATTGCCCGATCCATCGCGCCTCGATAACATGCGGTGGAAATCAATTCCATCGTTCGCGTAATCTTGCGGATACTGCGAATGGACTGGCGTCGTTTATTAAGCGTTTTCGTTTTTGCCATGATTGCGAATTCTTATTCTAAAGTGCCATTACGCATTGAAATCTTCAGTGAATTTTCCAATAACGCGCTTCATTTCCGATTCAATTTCGTCAGTGAGTTTCGCCTCAGCTGCGATCTTGTCCCACGTTGCCTGTTCGACGGTATGGAAGTACTCAAGGAGTCCCTTTTCGTACGCCTGAACCTGGTCGACGCGAATGCCGTCCATGTAACCGCGCGTCGCAGCGTAAATACTGAGACACTGATCAATAACGTGCATAGGCTTACAGGTTCCCTGTTTCAGGAGCTCGTTCAGACGATAACCGCGGTCGAGACGCTGCTGGGTTGCGGCGTCAAGCTCGGTTCCCATCTGGGCAAACGCCTGAAGTTCGCGGAAAGCGGCAAGGTCAAGACGCATACCGCCGGCAACCTTTTTCATAATCGGAACCTGGGCGGAACCGCCTACGCGGCTTACGGAAATACCGACGTTCATAGCAGGACGCTGTCCGGCAAAGAAAAGGTCGGGCTGGAGATAAATCTGACCGTCTGTAATGGAAATTACGTTGGTCGGAATGTAAGCGGAAACTTCGCTTTCCAGCGTTTCGATAATCGGTAAAGCGGTTAAGGAGCCGCCGCCAAGTTCGTCGCTGAGTTTGCAGGAACGTTCGAGAAGTCTCGAATGGCAATAGAAAACGTCGCCGGGGTACGCTTCACGTCCCGGCGGACGGCGCATGAGCAACGAAAGTTGACGGTATGCGACGGCCCGTTTGCTCAAGTCGTCGTAGACGCAGAGAGTATGGCCGCCGGTGTAGGTGAAGTACTCGGCCATTGCCGTACCCGCATACGGCGCAATATACTGAAGAGGCGCGGGAGAAGAAGCTCCGGCAACAATAACCGTGGTGTATTCCAAGGCTCCGTTTTGCCGAAGGGTCTCGATAAGACCGGCAACCGTGGATTCTTTTTGTCCCACGGCGACGTAAAAGCATTTGACGCCTTTACCTTTCTGGTTAATAATCGTGTCGATCGCAATTGCGGTTTTTCCGGTTTTGCGGTCGCCAATGATCAGCTCGCGCTGACCGCGTCCGATCGGAGTCATGGCGTCGACGGCCTTGATACCGGTCTGGAGAGCTTCACGAACAGGTTGACGTTCTGAAATGGTCGGAGCGTTGAATTCAACAGGTCGGATATCCGAAGTCTGGATCGGACCTTTTCCGTCAAGCGGATTTCCAAGAGGGTCAATGACGCGGCCAAGAACTGCGTCGCCAACTGGAACACTTAACAGACGACCAGTGCTGCGGACTTCGTCGCCTTCCTGAATTTTCAGATAGTCGCCAAGAATGATGATACCGACGGAATTTTCTTCGAGGTTGAAGGCCAGCCCCATAACTCCGTTGGAAAATTCGACCATTTCGTTGGCCATGACGTCCGAAAGACCATAAACCTGAGCAATACCGTCGCCTACCTCAAGGACGCGGCCAACCTGGCGCACGTCAATACGAGATTCGTATTGCTTAATCTCCTGCTGTATTACTGAAGCGATTTCATCGGCTTTGAATTTCATGGGCGTTCCCTAATTCAATTCTGTTTTAGGCGCATAATTTTTAACGATATTACGACGCATATTTTCGAGCTGTGCAGCGATAGATCCGTCGTAAATCGTATCGCCAACCCGGACTACCAAACCGCCTATTTGATTTGGGTCCACTTTGCAGGTCACAACGAGTTCGCCTTTGAACTTCGCGGCAAGGCCCTGCGTAATTTTCTCAATAACATCCTGACCGATAGGAGCCGCCGTGGTAATCACGACGGGAACGCGCATCGTCAGTTTGTCGTATTTTTTCAGCGCTTCACAATAAATCGCGCGAATGCAATCCAATCGTTCATGTTTTGCAACAACACGGAAAAAGTCGAACAACACGGAATTCATCAGGCCCTTAAAATTACGCTCAATCAAAGCGATTTTTTCATCTGCAGAGATGAGACGGCTTCCCAAAATATTTTCATATTCGGGGTAAATATCAAGAACATCCTGAATGAATTCTGCGTACTCGCCGAGAATTTCCCTGACCTTTTGCAAATCATTATCGATGACTCCAAAGAGTGCGTCGGCGTAAACGCTGCTGATTTTCTCCATGGTAACATTGGGAGAAGCTTCAGAAGCGTATCTGGAATCTAACGCATTGACGTCGGTTGACATGGAAACCTCGATTTTTGGTGATTTATGAAAAAGTTCAAACACATAAAGTGTTTATCCATTGACGATGGAGGATGACTCGAAGAGCCATCCTCTTCACATCCTACTATTTTCCGAAATTAGCAACGGCTTTGTTGATGAGTTGCTGGTGAGATTTCGGATCGAGTTTCTGCTGCAAAATCGTACCGGCAAGTTCCACGGCAAGCTCTGCGCTTTGGGCGGCAAGCTCTTTCTGCGCCTGAACTTTTGCACTCGCGATTTCATGTGTAGCAGCCTTCTTTTCAGCTTCAATATCCGACATTGCTTTTTTCATAAGCACCTGGGAAGCTTTTTCCGCAGCCGCATGGGCTTCGGCGCGCATTTGCTGAACTTCAGCTTTTGCGTTTGCCAACTGCGTTTTGTATTCTTCAAGCAAAGCGCGGGCGTCGGCATTAGCTTTTTCCGCATCGCTGCGCTGGTCCAGGACATACTGTTCGCGTTTGTCGAGGCCTTCCATGATGGGGGCCCAGGCAAATTTCCACAGAATGATAAGGACCAGGAAGAAGATGATCGTAGTCCAAAGGGCCAGATCACTACAGAACGGGGGGAGCATACTTTCTCCCTCATGGCTTCCTTCGGCGAAAACACACGACGTCATGCACATGACGCTGAGAACTGCAGCTGAAAAGGTAAACGAAATTTTATTCATCGTAACTTTCCTGTGTTTTCCTTCACTGATTAATATTAATCCAGTAAATTTCCCGAGGGACAAATTACATGATGAGGCAGATAACCAGGGCGAACAACGTAGCGCCTTCCACCAGAGCGGCGGCGAGAATCATAGCTGTCTGGATGACGCCGGCGGCTTCGGGCTGACGAGCCATGCTTTCGACTGCGGAACCGCCGATTTTACCAATACCGATACCGGCGCCGATGATGACGAGACCGCAACCAATCGGAGCGAATTTTTTATAGTTGTTGTCGGCGGCTTCGACAGAAGTTTCTTCAACGGCGGCGGGAGCCGGAGCGGCTTCCTGGGTTGCCGCGGCGGCCTGATCGGCGGCGGGAACCGGAGCGGCGGCCTGATCCTGAGCAAGAGCGAAAGAGGCGACGGACATAACCATCACGAACAGCATGGAAACGATAGCTTTTTTCACGAGTAAGTCTCCCTTTGTTTGAGGAAAAATGAATGATATTAGTTTAAATTTGTTTAACATGGACCATTTTAATCGCTGACAGAAGCCAGAGGGCATCGTCAGTGAGGATGACGGGCCATGCCGATGAACAACGACATGAGGAAAGTGAAAATGTAGGCCTGAAGGAACGCAACGAAAATCTCAAGCAGGCTGATGGCAATGCAGAGCGCGGCGGAGGGAATCGTAACGGCGGTCCAGATCAGCCATCCTGTCGCGGCGGCCGTAATGAACGACGTAAACACGGCGAGGACCAGGTGACCGGCGAACATATTCGCAAAAAGACGAATGCAGAGAACGAAATGTTTAATGAACAGTCCGAAAACTTCAATGACGAAAAGGAGCGGTTTCAGGATATATCCAAGACCGAACGGCACGTCCATATGCGGGACCTGGCTGAGCCAGAATTTGAACGGTCCGAGCTGGAGGGAACCGGCGAGGACGACCGTCAGAAAAGCGATCACGGCGAGAACGCCGGTTACCGAGTAACTTGCCGTTGGCGAACCGAAACCGGGGATCATTCCAAACAGATTCATGCCAAGGATAAAGAAGAAGATCGTCCAGAGAAGGGGGACGAATTTATCCGCGCCGTGCCCGATGCACGGACGTGCGATCTGGTCGCGAATGAAAACGAGGAAAACTTCCAGAAGGTTGCTGAAACGGCCTCGAACCGGTTCTCCTTTTTTAATTTTTCCGGCGAGGGGAACGAAAAAAAGGACCATCAGAATCGCAACAAGAACTTCAATCACCATGAATTTAGTGATCTGAACGTCGTAACCGAAGATCTGAACCATCGGCAAATCAATATGACAGTGAAACGGAAAATGGAACGAATTCCCATCGTTCACGTGTCCGGCAATACTGGCAGTATCCATATGAATTTCCTTT
>CAZWOV010000186.1:0-6007 GCA_964635645.1 uncultured Planctomycetaceae bacterium
CCGACAAAACAGATTCGTTTTGGCTCCGGGCCGCCCAGGTTTGTTTGCTCGGCGCCCAGAAGACGCGCGACGGCTTCCTCTACCAGCGGTTTGTAGACTTCCCGCCCGGCTTTATGGCTTCCGGAAAGCGGTTTTGCGCCCGGTTTCATGATGGTTCCGGTTTGCGATTTGCAACCGGAGAAAAATGAAACGGAAACAATCAAAAACGTCCAAACGACCAAATAAAAAATACGGTTCATGATTTGTTAAATAAAAAAATTTTCAAGATCTTTAATTTATGAATAATTCTAGCAGATTTTTAAAAACGGCGCAAGGCCAGAAAAGAGTTTTGCGCGGGCCCGTCAAAGTAATTGGCGACAATCGTTTTGTGATTAAAGACAATCGTTTGGCGATTAGCGATAATCGTTTTTCGGGCGCGTTTCCGGTACGTTTGACGTATTTCTTAAAGAATGCCGTCTGAAAAAACTGCTTTTTCAGATGGAATCAGAATGTAAATATCCATAAAAAAAGAATCAGTCCCCCTTGAAATACGTTTCGCATGATATAAAATCGAAAATAGAGGGAGTCAGGCCGTCTGTTCCCGTTTGGGCGTCCGCCGTCTGAAAATTACGATACGGCTGACATGAATTCAGGTAATTTTGAAATTTGATAAAATGTTTGAACAATTCGATCGTTCCAAACTTCATCTTCGCCCATTGAATGAGCGAATTCACGACGTTTCGCTGAACGTCGCGGCCGATTCGTCTGGGAATCCTCTTCCTTTCGAGCACGAACATCTGGACGTTCTTGCAGACGCGATGGTTTCAGCCAAAAAATCAGGCGCGACGACGCTTCTGATGTACGGCGCTCACGTAATCCGTTCCGGCTGTTCATTCTGGATGATAGAGCTGATGAAACGCGGTCTGGCAACTCATTTTGCTACGAACGGCGCGGGAAGTATTCATGATTTTGAGTTGGCGATGATTGGAAATACGTGCGAGTCCGTGGCGCGCTATGTTTCGGAGGGGCAGTTTGGCCTCTGGAAAGAGATTGATTTCTGGAACGACGCTATTAATGCAGGGGTGAAGGAAGGGCTTGGAGCCGGAGAAGCTCTGGGAAAGTTTATCTGGGAGAATAATTTCCCTAACAGAGAAAAAAGCGTTCTCGCCATGGGGTATCGTCTTCACGTGCCATGCACGGTTCACATCGGTATTGGAAACGACATTGTTCACGAGCTTCCGCATTGCGACGGCGCGTCGCTTGGGGCGGCGTCCTACACGGATTTCCTGATCTATACGCACAGCATAGAGAAGTTGGAAAACGGCGTTTTTCTTAATTTTGGTTCCGCCGTCGCGGGTCCGGAGGTTTATCTCAAGGCGCTTTCGATGTGTCGGAACGTCGCTCGTCGGGAAGGACGTTCAATCCGACGTTTTACTACGGCGGTTTTCGACTTGCTGGATATCGAGAACGAAGATTTCCACACGGCTCCCCCCAAAACGGACCCGCGGTATTATTTCCGGCCGTGGAAAACGATTCTTGCGCGAACGGTTGCGGACGGAGGCCGTAGTTTCTATATCCGCGGCGAGCATGCGCGAACATTGCCGAATCTGGCCAAAAAAGCGATTGAAAAAGACGAACGGGAATAGTTCAAAGGAGGCGGAATGGATATCCGGCGAATCTGCGGAGCATTGGCGGCTCGTCCGTCTCCAGTGATTACGGTCGCGGGAGATTTTTGTCTGGACGAATATTTCCACATAGACGCCGCGCTTGACGAACCCTCGGTTGAAACGGGTTTGACTGCGTGGCAGGTGCGTGAAATTCGGCGTTATGCCGGAGTTGGCGGTACGATTGCCTCCAATCTCGTTTCTCTTGGCGCAACGGTTCGCGCCGTCGGTATTTACGGCGAAGACGGCGAGGGATTCGAGCTGATTCAGGCGTTGAAACGCCTTGGCGTTTTTACCGACGGCATGACGTTGGTTCCCGGTCGGCATACGAATACCTATCTCAAACCAATGCGCGAGTCGGACGGACGTTGGGTCGAGCTGAACCGTCTGGATATCCGAAATCGCGATCCCGTTCCGGAGACTGCGACGGAGGAAACGATACGTCGGTTATTTTGCGCGGCGGAAACGTCGGACGCTTTAATTATTTCCGACCAGTTTACGCGGGAGGCCGGGTCGGTCGTGACGGATCAATTTCGCGAGGCGGTATTCTCTTTAAGCAAACGTTTTCCAGAGCTTTTTATTCTTGCCGATTCCAGATCGTTTATTGAGAAATATCGAAACGTCGTGGTGAAATGCAATGCGAGCGAACTTCTTAAGGCGGTTCGGCGTCTTGAAGGAAACGCGTCGGGGAGTTTGATCGACGCGGACGGCGAGGCGGAACGCCGGATTGAACGCGTTGAAGCCGCGGCCCGACTCCTGGCGCGCCGCAACGGCCGACCGGTTGTCGTTACGCTTGGCGAAAACGGATCGATGATTGCCGACGGCAAAACGATCGTTCGCGTTGCCGCTCAGCATGTTGAACCGCCGATTGATATCTGCGGCGCGGGCGACGCGACGAACGCCGGTCTTGCGTTTGGTTCCGCAATAGGTCTTTCGCTTCCGGAGGCGGCCTGTCTTGCCGGTGCCGTCTCTGCCGTTACGATTAAACAGCTCGGAGTTACGGGGTGCGCGACAATCGAACAGGTTCTTGAAAAACTGATTCCATCATGCGCGTCCTGACCATTCGATTTCAATAAAGATAAAAAAAGAGGAGGCCGTTTTCAGGACTTCGGAGCAAAGCGTCCGAGAAAGCGAAACCTCCCCCTTGGGGCCGCGAATTATTTTATTCGCGGCAATTTTTATGCGAACCGGGATTTCTTACGTCGCCGTATTCGCGCTTCAATTTCACTCGACTTGCGATTCAAGTTCTTTCTTTTCTTTTAACGCCAGGGCTTCCGCGGCGTAGTCGCGGCGCGAGACGAGCTCGCGGACGCGCTGACACAACGCGTAGAGCGCCGGGATTAGCGCAATACCGAAAACGGTTGCGATCAACATTCCGTAGAAAGTCGGAATACCGATGGCTCTTCGGCTTGCCGCGCCGGCGCCGGTGGCGGTAACCAGAGGAACGACGCCGAGAACGAACGAGAAAGCCGTCATCAATACGGCGCGGAAACGCTGACTTGCGCCTTCCAGAGCCGAATCGACGATATTTTTCCCTTCTTCTTCGTGCTGAACCTTTGCGAATTCAACCATGAGAATGGCGTTTTTACTTGCCAGACCGATGAGCATCAACAACCCCAACTGCGCGTAAATACTCAAGTCAAGTTTGGAAAGTTCCAGACCGCAAAGAGCGCCGAGCGTCGCCACGGAGACGGACAGCATGACCGGCACGGGAATCGTCCAGCTTTCATACTGTGCGACAAGGAACAGATAACCGAAAACGATAGCCATGGCGAGAAGACCGACGATCTTTCCTTCGTTCATACTTTCCTGAAGGGTCATATCCGTCCAGTTGACGGCGTATTTTGAGATTTCTCCTTCCCGAGGCTGAATCGTTTTGGCCGCTTTAATGTCTTTCATGAAATCGCCGGAACTTTTCAGCGTGCCGGGTTTCAACGTCGCGTTGAAAGGCGCCGACATGTACTGGTTGAAACGGGTGATTGTCTGCGGTCCTACCTCAAAGTGAATGTCCGCGACGCTCGTAACAGGCACCATCTGGCCTACCTGGTTCTGGACGTAAAGATTCTTTACGTCGTCCATAATACTTCGCTCGTTTGCGATTGCCTGGACCTGAACCTTGAAGGTGTAGCCCTGAATGTTGAAGTCGTTGACGTAATACGAGGAGAGCTGGCTTTGAAGCGTATTGAAGATCGTGGAAACGGGAACTTTCATCAATTCCGCCTTTTCACGGTCGATTTCCAGACGCAGCTGCGGCATGTCCGAGTTGTACGTCGTCATTGCGAACTGCACTTCCGGATCGCCCATCAATTCGCCGCTTAAGACTTTTCCCGTCATGGAGAGTTCGTCCGGGGTCACGCCTCCGGAGGAGCTGAGCATGAAGGACGCGCCGCTCGTCGTTCCCATACCGGTAATCGCCGGCGGTTTGAAACACATGATTCTTGCTTCGGGGAATTGCGAGGCTTTCGCCTGGAATTTTTGCAGAATCGTGTCGATCTGCATTTCCGGCGTCGTTCGCAACGACCAATCCTTCAGGTCGACGATGAGCAGACCGTTATTTTCTCCCTGACCGCCGAGAAGACTGTATCCGGCGACAGCGAGCGTTTCTTCAACGCCGTCTTCACCGGCGAAACTTTTTTCCAGGTTATTGATAACGCGACGGGTTTCGGAAAGGGCGGTGCCGGGAGCAAGCTCGACGTTGCACATGATGGCGCCTTTGTCTTCTTCCGGCAAGAACGAAGTCGGCATTCCGGAGAATTTGAAACCGTTTGCCCAGAGAACCAATCCGAGGACCGCCAACGTCAGGAGCGACCGCCGAACCAGGACGCCGCTGAAGAAAAGGAACGCCGAACGGAATTTGTTCAGGCCGAAGTTAAATGGAACAAAAATGACGTCCATGATACTTCGCTTTCTCTTTTCCGATTTCGCTTTGAGAATCAGGACGCAGAGAGCCGGGCTGAGCGTCAGCGCATTCACTCCGGAAAGGACCAGAGCCACGCACATGGTAACGGCGAATTGCTGGTAAATAACGCCGACCATACCGCCGTTGAAACAGATAGGAACGTAAATTGCCAGCGTGACGAGCGTCGTGGCGATGATGGCGCCGGTGATCTGTCCCATACTTTTGTACGTCGCTTCGCGCGGCGACATTCCGTTTTCGATATTGGTCATGACGCTTTCAACGACAATAATGGCGTCGTCGACAAGCGACCCGATGACAAGAATCAGACCGAACATCGTAAGCGTATTCACACTGTAGCCGAGCGCGAGAAGGAAGGGGAAAGTACCGATAAGAGCGACGGGAATGGCGATGGACGGAATAATCGTGGCGCGCCAGTCCTGAAGGAAGAGGTACGTGACGGCGATGACCAGCACGAGAGCCTCGATCAGAGTATGGATAATTTCCTTGAGGGAAATGGTAATGTATTCCGTCGGATTGTAGATAATCGAGAAACTGATTCCCGCCTTCTCAAATTCAGGACGGAGCTGTTCGATTTTTGCCAGCGTTCCGTTGACCGTATTGAGCGCGTTAGAGCCCGCGGTACGGAAAATAACGACCGGGCAGCAGTTTTTCTGGTTGTGCTTACCGTTTGCGACGTAGGATTCGGATCCCAGTTCGATTCTGGCGATGTGGCTCATTTTGACGATATTGCCTTTTCCGTCGGAACGAACGATAATATTCGCAAATTCATCTTCGGTGACGAGACGTCCCTTGACGTTAATTTTGTATTGCATCAGGTCGTTGCTTGCTTCAATACCGACGGAGCCGGCGGCGGCCTGAACGTTCTGTCCCTGAATGGCGGCGGCGACTTCGCTCGGAGTGATGCTCATCGCGGCCATTTTCGCGGGATCAAGCCAGATTCGCATACTGTAGTATTCATTCGACCACATCATGCAGTCGGAAATACCGTCGACGCGGGCGATTTCGTCCATGATGTTAATTTTAACGTAGGAGGCGAGATCGCGAAGATTCATCGTCGGGGATTCAAACGAGAAGACGCAAAGCATGTCGGAGGATTTTTTCCGGACTTCGACGCCCTGTGCGATAACTTCCTGCGGAAGAACGGGTTCCGCGCGCGAAACGGCGTTCTGAACGTTAACCTGAGAAATATCGGCGTCCGCGCCGTATTTGAAATAAACGCTCAGACTGTACGTACCGGTATTGCTGGAGTCCGATTTGTAATAAAGAAGGTTTTCCAGCCCGTTCATCTGCGATTCGATAGGGGCCGCGACCGTGTCGGCAATGTCCTTTGCGCTTGCGCCGGGATAGACGGCGGAAACCTGAACTTCCGGCGGAGCGACTTCCGGATATTCCGCGATAGGCATGTTTGGGATGACCAGACATCCGGCCAGAATCATCAGAAGAC
>CAZWOV010000187.1:0-6003 GCA_964635645.1 uncultured Planctomycetaceae bacterium
GCATTCCGATGATTGCGATGACCACAAGAAGTTCCACAAGAGTAAAACCCGACCGACGACTCTTCCCAGATCCTTTCAACCAGCGCCGCCCCAAACCTTTTTTGCTCATATTGAAACCCTTCTTTACCTTGTCAAATTTCCCGATTGACCGTATTTCGCCTCTCCCCAAGCCGACGTCTCCATTCGGTTCAGACGCGCGTCAACCCTTCAAAAGAAATTCCGTTCCCAAATCAACGAATCAATGCGGAAAAATCCGAAAATTTACCGCGGTCCATCGAATTACACTAAAAAGTTAATTCTAAACTAAAATTTCCGGACGTCAAGAAAAAGATTTCAAAAAAACAACGAAATTTCCAAATTTTTCAAAAAATTTCACGTTGGGCGCAGTATTTTCCCGAAAATCCGCGCCGAACGCTAACGGTTCCCCAAAATCCGCGCCGAAAGCCAGCGTTTTCCAAAAAATCCGCAGGAAGTCGCGGATTTCAGGAGAAGCTTCCCGGTATTCTTACTCCTTTAAAATGCTGAACCAATGAAAACTATTTAGACTAATGAATCGTCCCCGAGTAAAATACTTTTCCGCCGACAATCAGCCCTCCGTCCGGCGCCAGACCGGAACAAACCCCGGAAACAGGCCCGGCGGGGGTCTGAAGCGCAACGAACGTCCCTTTCTGCGAACATCGGGAGTCCGTTTCCCGCACAATCTCAAGCGGCGCCCGCGCCAGGCGGTCAAACTGCGCGTCCAGCTCGTCCAGAAGCTCCGCAAGAAAAGAATCCGGGAACGTCCCGTTTAACGCCGGGCCGGGAATCAGATCCGCCAGCGAAATCAAAACATCCCGCAGATTTTCCGGGGCGTCGCGCATGGAATTCAGTAAATTCACTCCAATTCCCGCAAGCATCGCGCCGGAAACGTGCCCTTCAAGCAAAATTCCCGCCAATTTCCGAAAACGCGGCGAAGTCCTTTCAGTTTCCGGGGTTTCTCGGTCCGGAAGCTCACGGTTCAGAGTCTCGCGGTCCGGCGTCTCACAGTCCGGCGTCTCCTCCCAGTAAACGTCGTTAGGCCAGTGAATCGCGAAACGTTGAGAAATCCCAGCCTCCGTCAAAAATCTCTCCGCCGTTTTGCAAACCGCCAGAGCGCAGGCGAATCCCAGAAGCGGAGTCCGGCCAATCGAAATTCCCCGTTCGCCCGGACGAAAGGCAAGCGTAAATTTCAGACACCCCTTCGGCGAATACCAAGACCGTCCTTTCTGACCGCGCCCGACAGTCTGAATTTCCGCCGTAGCCAACGCGGGAAGCGGAAACGGACGCCCGGCGGCCAACGCGGCCTCAAGCTCGCGCATCAGCCAGGAACTGGTTGAATCAATAACCGAAAAATGGAACCGTCCGACTATTTTCATATCTCGCTTAACCCAACTCTCAAACGCCTCAAAACGCAAAAAAGCAACTCCGCAAACGCGGCCCGCAAATATCTCATTCTACTTCAAAAACAGAAAATGTCAAGACGCGGACGAACGAAACGCAAGCGCGTATTTCCGAATAAAACAAATCTCCGGACGCAATTCCGCCGACAAACCTTTTCCGTCCGAATCCGCAGCCCCGATTCTTCAAGAAAAAAACTAAAATTTCAAGAAAAACTCAAGATATTCGCCGGGGGGGCTTTACAAAAAATTCGGTTAGTGTAAAATAAAAACGAAAATAGTATTCATGGACACTCGAAGGGAAACCTTTCGAATTAAACACTTGGAGAATAAAAATGGCCAAAAGCAAGAAAAAAGCGGAACCGATGTTCCTTGTCTGCTCCGAATGCGGCGCGTACAATTACGTCCTTCGTCGTAAACCGGGAAGCGAAAAACTCAATATCAAAAAATTCTGCCCGTGCGACCGTAAACACACAATGCACAAAGAAAAGAAAAAATAAGTCCTTTTCTGAACCTTCGAGGAACGCAGTATTTTTATTTGAAAAATACTGCGCGTCCGTTTTGTTTATTTCTTGAAAATTTATTGTAGAATATGGCGAAACATCATGCAAAACGTTGGCGATTTCGGCCCGGCGAACGGGATTCCGCCCGTATTGCAGAACTATCGCGGTTCGCGCAGATTCCGCCGGTTCTCGCCAAACTTCTCGTTTCCCGCGGCGCCCGTACCGGAAACGACGTCCTGCGTCATCTCGACCCGCGTCTGACTCATCTCCACGAACCCAATCTCCTTCCCGGCTGCGCCCGCGCCGCCCAATTGATTGTTCAGGCCGCGCGCGAAAAGAAAAAAATCGTCATTTACGGCGACTACGACGTCGACGGAATGACCGCCACGTCGATTCTTTTCAAATGTCTTCGGCTTGATTTCGCGCCGGACGACCCCGCCCGACCGATCTTTTTCATTCCCAACCGGATTAAAGACGGTTACGGCCTGAACTGCGCCGCCATCCGCGAACTGAAAGAGCGCGGCGTCGATATGATTGTGACCGTCGATTGCGGAATCACCGCCGTCGAGGAAGTCGCGCTGGCGCGTTCGCTCGGAATGTCCGTCGTCCTCACCGACCACCACCAGCCGGGCGAAAAGTTGCCGGACGCCGACGTTATCGTTCATCCGGACCTTTTCGATCACCCCGATTTTGCCGTCTGCGGGAAGTTCGAGCCTTTGCCGAACGACGTTTTCCTCGAAATGTACGCGCAAAAAGACGGCGATTCCTCCGAAACCGCAGGCGTCTCTCTGCCGATCCGGGCGCCGCGAATGGACGCGCCCTACCCCTTCCCCTTTTTGAGCGGAGCGGGCGTCGCCTTCAAAGTCGCCTGGGCCGTCTGTCAACGAATCGCGAACAGCCCGCGCGTCGGTCCCCGTCGGCAGGCGTTCATTCTGGAGGCTATTGCCCTGGCGGCCATCGGAACGGTTGCGGACGTCGTTTCCCTGACGGACGAGAACCGCGTCATCGTCGTTTCCGGACTTCATCAGCTGCGCAAAAATCCGTCCGTCGGCATGGAAGAACTGCTGAAAGTAAGCAAACTTTTCGACAAAGATTACTTTGAAGCGGAGGATATCGGTTTCTCTCTTGCGCCGCGTCTGAACGCCGCCGGAAGACTGGAACAGGCCTGGCTCGGCGTCGATCTTCTGACGACGGACAATCCCGTCGCCGCGCACGAAACCGCCGTCTATCTCGACGAATTAAACGAAAAACGCAGAAATCTCGAAACCGCGATGCAGCGTGAAGCCGCGAAGCAGCTCAAAGAGCTTTACCCCAACCAGACGGAGTCTCCCAGCGCAATCGTTTTGGCCAGCGCCAACTGGCATCCGGGAGTTATCGGCGTCGTGGCGGGCAAGCTGGCGGAGCGCTACAACGCGCCGACGGTACTGATCGCGTTAAGCAAAACCGGAACGCAAAGCGGAACCGGCTCGGCGCGCGGAATCTCGAATCTGCCCGAATTTAACCTTCACGACGCGCTTTCGCTCTGCTCCGAATATCTTGAACGCTTCGGCGGTCATGCCGGCGCGGCCGGATTGAGAATTTCGGCGGACAACGTGGAATGTTTCCGGGACGCTTTCTGCGAGGTCGTGGACCGAACGTTGCCGCACGACGCGCGTATTCCGGAACTCTGGATTGATTCGGAAGAAATTCTCTCCATTTTCACATTGCAGGCCGTCCAGGCCATAAACCGCCTCGCCCCTTTCGGAACGGACAATCCGGCGCCCGTCTTCTGCACGACGGACGTGCGTCTTTCCCGACCGCCCGCGGCTCTGGGAAAACAGCGTTTCGACGGCGACCCGGAGCGTCCCGTTCACCTGGTTCTTTATGTCGAACAGGCGGATCGTTCCTATCGAATCGTCGCCTTTAATTCCGGCGAATTTCTTGAAGAATTCACGGAATTCTACCAGAAACAAACGTCCGTCGATATTGCTTTCCGACCGATTCTGAACACCTTCAACGGCCAGCAGAAAGTCGATTTTCACCTGGTCGATTGGAAACTGCATTCTTTTGAAGAGTAATCCGCCGTTTTCAATCATCCGCCGAAACGAACAAACGAACAAACGAACGATTTGAAAAACGCTGAAATCTGAAAAAATCGTTCCGCCCCCCCTTGCATGAAGTTCGCCGTGATTTAAAATAAGCGAAACGGTTATTTTTCAGTTTCACCTTTTACGTTAGAGGAATTCATCATGCGTTGGACTCAGACGCTCATTACTACTCAGAAAGAAGCTCCGGACGGAGCCAAGATTCCCAGTCACATTCTGATGCTTCGCGCCGGTCTGATTTCACAGACAATGGCGGGTGTTTACGCGTATCTGCCTCTGGGTCTGAAGTCGCTCCGAAAAGCGGAAAATATTGTGCGCGAAGAAATGAACCGGGCGGGCGCCGTGGAACTGCTCATGAGCGCGTTAACGCCGCAATCGCTCTGGGAACAGACGAACCGCGTGGAAGCGTTTGGCAACGTGTTGATGAAATTCAATTTGAACCGCGCCGGAACCTCTACCCCCGTCGCCCTCTGTCCAACGCACGAAGAGCCGATTACGGATATCGTTTCGCGTTACGTTTCAAGTTATCGCCAGCTCCCCGTCACGCTCTACCAGATTCAAACCAAATTCCGCAACGAAGAGCGTCCCCGATCCGGAGTCATGCGCACGAGCGAATTCATCATGAAAGACGCCTACAGTTTCGACGCGTCGCTTGAGGGACTCGACGCCAGTTTTGACAAAATGTACGACGCCTACCACCGGATTTTCGAACGCGCCGGTCTAACGTTCCTGCCCGTCGACGCGGACAGCGGAGCGATTGGCGGAAACGCCAGTAAAGAGTTCATGGTCCTCGGCGAAAACGGCGAAGACAACGTGGTCGTCTGCCCGGAATGCAAATACGCGGCAAACACCGAAAAAGCCGAAATCGGCGAAAATTCCTACGAGAAATCGGACGAACCGCTCGCCGACGTCCAGAAAGTTCAGACTCCGGGAACCAGCAGTATCGAAGCCGTCTGCAAATTTTTAAAATGCGCGCCGGAAAAACTGCTCAAAACCATGATTTTTGAAGCCGACGGCAAACCGGTCGTCATCGTCGTCCGCGGCGACCACGAGGTTAATGAAATCAAAGTAAAACGTCTTCTCGGAGCCAAAACGCTCGAACTTGCGCCCCCCGAAACCATCATGCGCGTCACGGGCGCTCCCGTCGGTTTCGCAGGCCCGGTCGGCCTGAAGGAAAACGTCCCGATCTACGCCGACGTCGCGGTAAAATACGTCGTCAACGCCGTTACCGGAGCCAACGCCGCCGGTGAAGAAGCGCATATTACGGGAGTAAATCCGGGACGCGACTTTGAACCTGCGCAGTACGCCGACGTTCGAAACGCCGTCGCGGGCGACTCATGTCCCCGCTGCGCAAACGGAAAATTCATCATTAAGCGCGGCATGGAAGTCGGACACGTTTTCAAACTTGGCACAAAGTACTCCGAAGCGCTCGGCGCAAAATTCCTCGACGCCGACGGGCAGGCTCTGAAAACGATCGTCATGGGATGCTACGGTATCGGAGTCGCGCGTATCCTGGCCGGATGCATTGAAAACAGCTGGGACGAAAAGGGAATCGTCTGGCCCGTATCCATCGCGCCGTACGAAGTCTGCATCGTACCCATGCGAGTGAACGACGAAGCCGTCATGGCCGCCGCAAATAAACTTTACGAAGACCTCCAAAACGCCGGAATCGACGTGCTCATCGACGACCGCGACGCGCGCCCAGGCGTAAAATTCAACGATATCGATCTGATCGGTTTCCCGCTCCGTATCGTCGTCGGACCGAAAGGACTCGCGAATAACGAAGTGGAACTGAAATGGCGCTGGGACGCGGATTGCCAAAACGCGCCGCTTGATTCCGCCGCCCAGATTATCGCCGACGCCGTGAAGGCCGAGCGCGCTGCCGGCGAACGTTTCAAAGCGTCGAAAAACGCGCGGTAAAATTTTTCCTCTGAACGCGCCGAGCGAATGAAATTCATTTCACTCCGCGCGTTCAGGCCGTTTATTTCCGCTCTCCGGTTC
>CAZWOV010000188.1:0-5964 GCA_964635645.1 uncultured Planctomycetaceae bacterium
TTAAGCGTTCCGCCGGTCATTCGCGTGGTTGTCGCGATCAGACCCGAGTAGGAGACGTTGGAGTCTTCGACGATATTTACCGTTCCGCCGACGATTTCAAGCATAATCGAGTCGGCGATGGCGTCGTTGGTTTTGTCGCGCATGTCGAAGACGCGGTAGGTGTTCAGCGTACCTCCGGTAACGACGTACTGCGCGGGCGAAATGGTTTGGAGAGTTCCGCCGGCGTTGGTATTTCCGATTTGGAGTCCCGCGACTTTATTTGAGGAATAGTCGCTCATGAACCCCGGATTTGCACGGACTCCCCATCCGTCGTTGACGTTTCCCCAGATATTTGCGGTACCGCCGGACTGATTGAAGAGACTGGACGCGCCCCCTCCGTAGAAACCCAGAACGAATTGGCCAAGGACGGTGAAGGATCCTCCGGAAAGATTGACGATGGCCGTGGAGTTTGAACCGAAAGAGGCGGCTTTTTGGATAAGAACGTCGCCGCCGGAGACGTCGAGTCTTCCATAACTGTTAGCGAGTTCGCCGAGGAGCAGTCGATTTTTAAACGTCGCGTTTCCAGCGGTCTGAATGAAAATCCCTTTTCCGCAGTAGCCGACGATACTGTGGTTTGCGAAGACGATGGAACCGCCGTCGTTCTGGACGCTTCCGGACGTTTTAGCGCTGTATCCAACGTTGAGAAAGTTTCCGGAGACGGTTCCCAGCGCGGAAACGTTCAATTCCGCGGCGCTTCCTTTGGAGTCGAGATTGAGGGTATCGACGTTTAGAGAACCGTTTTTAACATTAATCGCAAGACGTCCGGCGACGGGAGGCGCGTCTTTCTGAATTGTCAGCGCCGCGTTGCCGTCAACATTAATGATTGCCTCGGAGCACAGCGCGTTTGCGAATACGTAGTTGGAAAGAGTAAGGTTCGTATTGACGTTCAGAACGCCGGAACTTCCGACGTTTGCGCCGATTTCAATCAGGGCTCCGGAATCGAGAGCCGCGTCGGAATTGACGGTCATTTCCGCGGCGCCTTTGTTTCCAATAACCAGATCGTTCGTCTGGAGCGCGGCGCCGTTTTCAAGCGTCAGCGACGCGCGGGATTCCGAATCGTTACCGAGAATAATCCGCATCGCTTTCATGGAAGAGGAAAGAGTTGCGGCGGCGTCTCGTCCCTCCGTTCCAAAACGGAAAATCGCGTTTTCCGTTTTGGAAGAGGAAGAAACGTCCCAGTTTTGCAGATTTGAGAAATCGGCGGAGGGGGTTGCGTTTCCTGCATTCCAGACGATTTCATCCGGCGTTCCTTCCGAATAGACGATGAAACTTCCGACAGTTTTCATGCCGTCGGCGAGTTTCGGGCTTCCGACGATACAGTTGGCTTCAAGAATGACGCCGTAAAAGTATTCGTCGTTGGTATTCAGTGAATTTACGGTGATTTTTCCATTAAGAGTCGCCGTTTGGGAAACCATAACGCGGTCGGCCCGGCTTCCCTGCAAATCGATACGAAGAACGGCGTCGTTGTCGAGCGTCCAGCTTCCGATAATTTCCAGCGTACCGACGGGATTCCGGACAATGGAATGGTCCGCGTCATAATAGACGTCTCCGGACGCGGAGAGCGTTCCGCCGTATTGGTGGAAAAGATTGTCCATTTGGGCGGTTTCGATTCGGCAAACATTCAGTTCGCCGCCCGCTAAATACGTCGGAACGTTCAGAATGCCGGAATTATCGACGGGGGTTCCGTCTTTCTGAACGCCTTTCATGACGTTAACGACGGCGTCGCCTTCAATATTCAGAAAATAACCGTTATCGACGTAGTCCGGATTCACGTAGGAAGATTCCGTCGGCGATTGATAGGCGCTTAATTTATAGTTTGATTTACTGCAGATACTCAGGGTATTCAGCGTTCCGCCGTTGATATTCCATTGGCCGGACGGTTGAGTCATTTGCCAGCCGCCGAAAAAGACGCCGGGCAATGAAGCCCAACCATGCGTTCCAAGTGAAAAAATATTTGCAGTTCCGCCCGTTTGATTGACGACGCCGTTTGCAATACCATAACCTGTTCCGTAGTATCCGATAATGAAAGCGCTGGACCCGACCAGATCGTCGTAGAGTTCAAAAACGGTAGGAACGGATTCGTTTTCCTGGGAGATATTGATCGTCGCCGCGCCTTGAGAACCATGGGAAAAAACACCGACGGCAAGCGTTCCGCCGGAAAGGTTCCAAACGGAAGAGGGGCGAACGCCGCTGGACGTTTGAGATTCCGACATAACGGCGCGGCCCTTTAACTGAACTGTTCCGCCGGATTGATTGACGACGGCGGTTCCGCCTCCAATGCCGAATTGCGGTTTGGTCGCTCCCGGAGCGCCGCCGATCGTAACGTTTCCGCCGGTGATATTCCATACGGCGGAACTGGCGTCTTTCGCCATTTGGAAATCGGTAAAGGTCAGGCTGCCGGAACTGAGAGTTGCGGAAACGGAATCGTTTCCTGTTCCCAGATACATTGTTCCGGTCATGTTGTTCCAGTTGGAAGACGCGGCAAAGTCGCCGTCTTCATTTCCGCCGATCCATGTTCCTGCGTTTACGCCGTTAATTCCCCAGATTGCAGCCGCTAAAAGAGCGGAACGAAAAAGCGCGCGATTGGTCTTTTGCGAAATTTTCGTCATCGTAGTATGTTTTAATGTTTTAGGTGATTATTGAATTGCTGGAATTTGTCAAAATTGACTGGAAGCCAATAAAATTTCCAATAGAATAAGTAAAATATGCCAAGTCGTTTATCGACTCCTGTGAAATGCGAATGAAATTTGTTTTCAGAAAGTTTGGATTTTATGAAGATATTGAATTTAACGCCGTCTGGATTTCGGTTGGAGGAATTTTCAAAATAGTACGGACGGGGTTGGAAAATTTGAAATCCGGACAATTCTCAAGAATAAAAACGCGTCTCAAGAATAAAAATATGACGGAAGAATAAATATTCGGTAAAAGCGCGTCGGATTTTACCGGATATTTTCACCTTTGTTTTCGCTGATTATTTTTTTGCCGAGGCGGTTTTCAGGGCGGTTTCCATGCATTTGCTTAATTTCGTTTGCATGGAAACCGTTTTTAATAATAAACCGTTTTTGATAATAAAAAGACGGGAACCCGTTTGTTTTTTCCTTTTTCTTTTTTCTTAAAAGACTCAGCGATAGGCTATTGCGGAAACAACGAAACGATCTTTTTCGTCATCCGGAGCGGTTATTCCCTTGAATTGCGGAAGTAGCCAGTAGTTTCCGTATTTTTTAGAAAGTAAAGGCAGTTTAACTTCCACGGCGACAAGCTTCGCATTTTGCAAATCCGCATCGTCAGCCGCGTATTTCCATTGGATTGGTCCGTTGCCGTTTGAATTATCTGAAATCAGAATTCTGAAAGAAAAATTTTCTGCGGAATTCCATGCTTCTTTTCCGGCGGGACGGATATTTTTAAGGTCGTTCGGTTCATAGTACCAGCTTTGGACTGCGTTTTTCACGACTTCCGTAACGTCCTCGATCTTTTCCGCGTCGGCGGCAACGGCGGCGGCGTGCGCGGCGGCGGTCTGGAGCGAGCAATACGTTAAAAGCATGACGGCAACCTGGTAGAATAAAATGAAAAGAAGCGTAATGATTGGAAAAATCAAAATCACTTCCATTGTCAGCGCTCCTCGTCGGCGCGAATGGATGGCGCGGCCGTTCATTTTTAAATTTTGCATTCGTTCACCTTAAAAACTGCTGATTTGAGAATTTGCATCCTGGGTGGAATTCTGTTCCGGAGCGTCGTCAATATTCCGACCGGAAGTTCCGCTGGTTTTTCTGTTGCAGGCTACCTGCGACAGGACGATAGAAGCGTTTTTTTTGTTTACGCCGACAAAAAGAGGAAGAACCCAGTAACTGGTAAAATTGTCCAGATTCTGAAATTTGACTTCCAGAGCGAAAATTCCGTTTGGAAGAGAGTTTTTCGCGACGTATTTCCATTTTGGCGCGTCTGAATCCGCGTCGTCATACTGAAGAATTCGATACAGGATTTTCCCGTCTAGGGAATCCCAGGCGTTTTTATCGGATATGAAAATAATATCCGGATTTGAAACGTCCTGAGAAAGAGTTTTTCCCAAAAAGCAGTTTTCTACGCTTGCTTTAATTGTCTGAGATACCTTCGCTTCAAGTTCGTCCGCCGTCGAAGCTTCCGCCGCCGCGCGGCTTGCGTTAAAAGCCGTCATGCGCATGACCTGATAGCTGGTCAGCATGATTGAGACCTGGTAGAGAATCGCCAACGTTAACAGAATAATAGGAAGAATAAGCGTCAGTTCCAGTATAAAAATACCGCGGCGCGTTTTTTTTCTTCTGGAAAAACATTGCGACGAATTAAAAACAGGAGGTCTACTCATTGAAAAAACTCCGCAGGCGATCGGAAAGAATGAACACTCATTGATGAAATTTGCGTTGAGATTAAATGGTTTTCCGTTCCGTCAATCTCGAATTAATTTCAGACTCCAACGACTGAATCGGGAGGATAAAGGTTTCGGCTTGTCTGACTTCTGAAATTCAGTAAGATCTTCAGGCGCGGAGAAAATCTATTCTCCCGCTTTTATTTTCGGCGCTTTAAGCTCTATGATTCAGTAAAACTGAAAAAACCTTTTAAAAACTTAAATTTCAAAGTCCAGAGCAGAAAATCTGCAAAAAGATGAAAAAATCATGAACAGGTAGAGTGGAATTGCCGATAAAAACAGTGGTATATCGCAAAATGTATGTAAGGATAGCAACAGGAAGTTAAGCCAGATGCACGAGAATCGAAATCTTCATCGGACGATTTTTTACGGCCTTTCGCGGGTTGCTTTGCGCCGTCGTTTGAAGACGGGCGACCGTCGAAAAGGGTTCATGGCGTTTGGACTGATTCTCTGTCTTATTCTTATTTTTACAGTTGCCGCCGTTTTGTGGAGTTACCAATACTTTGCGATTCAGAACCTTGAGCTGGAATGCGCGGTACGTTCCGCGTTAAGCGCCGCGGCGGAAGACGGAACGCTTGAAAAATATTTACGCGATTCCGGAGCCGTTGCGTCAACGTCGGGTTCCAATGAAAGCGGGTTGGAGAATTCTACGCTTCAGAAGGTTCTTGATCTGACGGTTGCTCAGCAAAACAGAGGTTTCGCCGGAAAATCCGTGAAAATTAAGGTGGCGAAGAAAGCTGCAAACGGGGAAAAGCCGATTCTTGGTTTCTCCCAGTCGCGCGAGCTTGGTTTTACTCGGGGGAGTTTCGATAATGAAACCAGGAAAAAGGCGGAAGGAACCGTCGATGAACCTGAGAAATTTATTCAGTATTACGAAATTTCTACCGACGGAACTTCATTTAAAAAAGTTTATTCCATAACTAACATTTGAATCAGCGTTTTGAAATCGGAAAAAACTGAAAACGGTTCGTTTGTTTTGACCGTAAGCACGAGAGTTGGTCTTCCTGAATATTTCAAGCGGGATACGCTAAAGGTTTCGATATGAGCAATGATAATCAAATTCAGTCGTCTACGTCGGTAAATCAGACGACTTTTTCTCCGGAAAATCATCTTAAAGACAACGCCAGATTGGAAACGGGCGTTTACGAACCGTTGAGCTCCCGCCTGGGGGTTAATTCGGACGAGAAAACAGTGAACGAGGAAATTTCCAAGCGCGAAATTGCTTTTCAGAAGGCTAAAACTTCTATTCACCGAGAGATTCTCAACGCGATGGATCTTAGCCGCGTTGGCGAAATGAGCGACGAACGGCTTATTGCTCATGTTCAGCGAATTGCGCAGAAAGTGCTCTCCGCCCGTAAAAATGAAATTGGAGAGATTGATACGAACCGGCTGATTAACGAGCTGGTCGCCGAATCGTTTGGGCTTGGTCCGTTGGAAGGGTTTATGGCGGATCCTGAAATTACGGATATTCTGGTCAACGGTCCGGAAGAGGTCTATATCGAGAAAAAAGGTATTCTTCATGCGAC
>CAZWOV010000189.1:0-5963 GCA_964635645.1 uncultured Planctomycetaceae bacterium
GAATTACCTGGGTCGGCCCGAGCGTTGCGGCGAATAATATCAATGTTTCCGCGGAACCGGAAAACACCGACGTCTTCCATAAAGTTTACTACAATACGATTCTGGAAGATTACGTTCCGATTGAAGGCGGATCGGTCGCGTCCAACGACAGTTCGCTCATTATCAATAAAGGTTCTTATTCCTACAATTCGAATAAGGAGAACGGCGGCGGGTCCATCGACGTCGATAACGCCGTGACCAACATTCAGACGGCTCCCGATTCCGGAAATAAATTCGTCTTCGACATGACGTCGGGTCGGCCTCAGGCCTTCCTGAACGACGTCGCCCTGACCATTTCCGGTACGGATTACGTTTTTGACGCGGCGTCTGCCGGCGGCTACAAAACGGAAGTTGTCGTAAATGGTTTGGGCGGAGAAAATTTGATTGTGGAAAACGATTCCTTCATCGTGAACGGGACGAATTGGAAGCTGACGATTCTTAACGCTTCGTCCGTCGTCTTTAACGGTTCCAACGTCGTCGCGTCGGTCAAGGCTTCCGACGGCGAGGTCTTTACGCGCGAAGGCGATTCCGTCGCTCTTGTCGGTAAAGATACCGTTTACCGTATCGAAGGCTGCGTCAACGTCACGGCAACCGGCTCCGTCCATGCGGTTGCCAAACTCACCGGGACGGAAGAAGACGAGCGGTTCCAGGTTGAAAAGGACGCGGTTTCCGTCTCCAGCGGCGCGAAGGAAACGAAGGCCGTCGGATTTGGCGAAGTTTATCTCCGCGGCATGGGAACGGACAGCGTTTACTTCAGCGACGCTGGCGGCTTTGACGTTGCGGCCAATACCGTTACCTACGTTGCCGAGACGGAGAGCATGACGGTTCAGGCTTCTGATTTCGTTGTGGTCGAAGTCAATGCAAACGGCAATGTTTACGCAATCGACGGCGCGACGTTTGTTACGTCCGACGACTTCAGACTTACTTTCGATTCTCTTGAATACGCCTTTACCGTGGACGGGGCAAGCCGTCTGACGCTCAACTCCACCGGAAACGTTCAGATTGTCGATACGGTTGCGGCGGATTCGATTGTTATCGGCGACGACTCGGTAAAACTTGGCGGTAACGTTGAAGTCAAGGGCGTTGATTCTGCGGCAATCGTCTTTGAAAACGGCGGAAACGATACGATTTCCATTATCGGTTCCTCCGCAGACGAATCGTTTATCCTTGGAGCGGACGGCGTTTCCGGCAATGTCGGCGAACTGCAATTCTCCGCTGTCGGCGTGAAGAACGTTGCGATTGACGGTAACGGCGGAAAAGACTCTCTGGTTGCAACCGACACGAACGAGTCCGATAAGATTTCCGTTTCGCCGGGTTCCATGACGCTGGAAAGCGAAAGCTACGCCTGGAAGGTTGACAACGTCCAGAATATCCGCGTTAACCAGCAGAACGGCGGCGACGATTCCGTCGATATTACGGACTCGGTTTTGGACGACAAGGTTGTTCTCAGCCCGAAATTTGTCACGATGACGAATTCTCAATCCCAGCTGACGGTTGCCGGTTTCAATCGGATTGCGGTTCGCAGTACGGCTGGAAACGACGCGGCGCTCCTTTACGATTCCATTGATTCGGATACGCTGACGGTTGAGGAAGGTTCCGTTTCTTTGAGCGGAGCGAACTTCTTCAATTCGGTTTCCGGTTTCCGCAAAGTCAACGCTTACTCCATAAACGGCGGTCAGGATAAGATTTCCACGAATCTGGAAATTCAGGTTCTGGACGATTTGTTCACCGCGGAAGGCGACGACTGGAACGTTAAGGGATTTGGATTTGACTTTTAATCGGAACGGAAGAAATTCAGCCGAAAGGTCTGAAATTTAAGCGGGGAGAACCTTGTCTTTGGACGGGGTTCTCTCTCTTTTTTTGTATTTGCCGATTGTACTGGAACGGTCGGCGGAAATTTTGAGAATTCCCGTTTTTTTTTCGTTTGCCGTACTCTTGACGGCGTTTAAATGGTATGTTAAAATAAATACGTTGTTCTGAAGTCAGGACGTTCCTTTCGATTTGGGGCGTCGGGCGCGTCGAGAAATTTGAAATCTGAAAGAGCGAAAAAGGGGGATATTGATATGATGCGGAATATTGTTTTTTTGTCCATTCCGGCGCTTCGTGAGAAAGATCTGGCCAAGCTTCCCGCGTTGAACCGAATTTTGTCGAAAGGCGCGGTTGCGGAGCTGACTCCGAGTTTTCCATGCGTTACGTGTCCGGTTCAGGCCAACCTGACGACGGGGCTTCTTCCGAATCGGCACGGGATAATTGGCAACGGGATCTGGTCGCCCGACGCTCGAAAGCTCACGATGTGGACGTTCACCAACGAGGCGGTTCAGGAGTCGCAGCTTTGGG
The DNA here is from genome assembly GCA_964635645.1 of uncultured Planctomycetaceae bacterium. Taxonomy (GTDB): domain Bacteria; phylum Planctomycetota; class Planctomycetia; order Pirellulales; family Thermoguttaceae; genus RGIG3701. Next base: position 2,377 of record CAZWOV010000189.1, read on the forward strand.
ATTTGATTTATCATCATCCGGATTCGCCGCGTTCGGCAGTCTGGTTTGCGCTTCAGGCGGTAGACTGCGAGGCGGAATTTGTCTGTACGCACCAACCGATTCATCATCCCGACGGGACGGAGGAACTTTGGTGCTATACGCGCTGGCCGACGCTTTATCGCGAGCTGATGCAGAAATTCGGTCACTTTCCGCTTCAGAATTATTGGGGACCGATGGCGAACGCGACGTCGGCGAACTGGGTCGTGAATTCGGCTTCCTGGTTTGCGGAGCGGGAGACTCCGGAATTTTTCTATATTTACCTGGCGTATCCCGATTACGCGCCGCAGCGTTTTGGCGCCGATTCGCCGGAGGTTGATCGGATGCTTGGCGAACTGAACGATTTGCTTGATATGCTGATAACTAAATTTGAAGCGGCGTACGACGAGCCGATAACCTGGTTTATTGCGGGCGAATACGCGATGACGGACGTAAATCACACTATTTTCCCGAATCGGATTTTGCGCGAGGCGGGACTTTTGAAGGTGAAGAAGGGAGACGGCAGGACTGCATGTCCGATTCAGTCTGCGACGCGCGATTACGAGATATTTACCGGCGAGTTGCCGGACATGGCGGAAAGCAGGGCGTTTGCGTATTGCGATCATCAATTCGCGCATATTTACGCGCTGGATCGCGATCCGGATACGATTCGTGAAATCGCGCGGCTTTTTGAAGGGAAAGAGGGCGTCGCGGAAGTTCTTGTCGGCGCGGATATTGAAAAATACGGGCTGAACCACGAGCGTTCCGGCGACGTGATTCTGATGTCGGAGCCGAACAGCTGGGCGGCGTATTTCTGGTGGTTCGACGATGCGGACGCGCCGGATTTTGCGCGTCGCGTGGACATTCATCAGAAACCCGGATACGATCCGTGCGAACAATTCATTGATTTTGCGACGCGCTCCATACCGCTGGACGTTACGCGGGTGAAGGCGTCGCATGGCGCCGCGGCGCGGGATAAGTCGCAGAAAACGGTTTTTCTCTGTTCCGACGCGGCCTGTCTTCCGGTGAAAGCTCTGCGCGATATCGACGTTTTCCACCTTATCATGGATTCGACCTGGCGGAAATAGCGTTTGAGGGGAGTTCTGCGTTTCGCGGACTCCCGCGGCAAATTTGAATTTTATCAAAAAACGGAATATGAGCGAAAATCGGAGAATTGCCGCCGGGAAATTTGTCGCCGAATGGCGCGGACGCGGGGACGAGAAGAGCGATACGCAGTCTTTCTGGCTTGCGTTGCTTCACGACGTTTACGGCGTCCAACAGCCCGCGGGGTTCATTGAGTTTGAAAAGCGCGTGAAGCTGAAGCGCGTCGGTTTCATCGACGCGATGATTCCGTCCACGCATGTTTTGATCGAGCAGAAAAACGCGGACGTCGATCTGAATCGTCCGATTCGGCAGTCCGACGGTTCCGAGCTGACGCCGTTTCAGCAGGCGGAGCGGTACAATGCGCGTTTGCCGTATTCGATGAGGGCGAAGTGGATCGTTACGTGCAATTTTCGGGAGTTTCACGTTCACGATATGGAAAGCCCCGACGTTCCGCCGACGGTCGTGAAGCTGGAGAACCTTGAAACGGAATACGGCGTTCTGGATTTCATGACGGACGAGACCCGAACCGAGGCGTATCGCGAGAAACGGCTGTCCATTTCGGCGGGCGAGCTGGTCGGCAGGCTTTACGACGCTTTGCGCGCGCAGTATCTCGAACCGGACGCGCCGGAAACGCTTCGGAGTCTGAATATTCTGTGCGTGCGTCTGGTCTTCTGCTTTTACGCGGAGGACGCGGGTATTCTTGGGAAACATAATTGCGTTTACGCTTACCTGAATAAACGCAGAAATCAGGACGTACGCCGCGCTCTTCTCGATCTGTTTGCTATTTTCGATACGAAACCGGAGGAACGCGATCCGTATCTGGATGAGGATCTGCTTGCGTTTCCATACGTGAACGGCGGGCTTTTTGCGGAGCGGGAAATCGAGATTCCCCGATTCACGCCGGAGCTGACGGATTTGATTCTGTGCGACTGTTCACGGGATTTCGACTGGTCGGGAATCAGTCCGACGATTTTCGGGGCGGTTTTTGAAAGTACGTTAAATCCTGAAACGCGCCGCAGCGGGGGAATGCACTATACCTCGATTGAGAATATTCATCGGGTTATCGATCCGTTATTTCTGGACGCGCTGAAAGCGGAAGCGGAACGGATTTTCGCCATTTCCGTTGAGAAGACGCGCGAGAGGGAATTGAGAGAATTTCAGGCCCGGCTGGGGCGGTTTACCTTTTTCGATCCGGCGTGCGGCTCCGGAAATTTTCTCACCGAGACGTACGTTTCGCTCCGTCGCCTGGAAAACGACGTTCTCCGCGCACTGACGAAGGGGCAGATGTTCTTCTCCGAAGCGTCGCCCGTTCAGGTCTCAATCGGGCAATTTTACGGGATTGAGATTAATGACTTTGCGGTCGCCGTCGCCAGAACCGCCCTCTGGATTGCCGAAAGCCAGATGCTTCAGGAGACGGAGGACGTCATTCAGAAAACGCTCGATTTCCTCCCTCTGAAATCCTACGCCAATATTTACGAAGGCAACGCGCTCCGTACCGATTGGAAGAGCGTCGTGTCTAAAGAAAAACTTGACTTTATCATGGGCAACCCGCCGTTCGTGGGGAGAAGATACCGAACGAAGGAGCAAACGGAAGAAGTCGCGATGTTTTTCGCAGGTTGGAAGGATATCGACTACGTCGCCTGCTGGTACAAAAAAGCCGCTTCCTTTATTCAGGGAACGAGTATTCAATGCGCTTTTGTCTCCACCAATTCGATTATGCAGGGGGAGCAGGCCGCGCGTTTGTGGAAGCCTTTGAAAGAAATGGGAGTACGCATTACCTTTGCCTGGCGAACCTTCAGGTGGGAGAGCGAATCGAGGGACAAAGCGGGGGTTCACTGCGTCATCGTCGGATTTTCCCTCTTTAACGAGGATGTTCAAAATTCCGAAAGCGTTTCGTCCGGCGTGGAAAGAGGCGCGCCAAAAAAGAATATCTTTACGCAGCGTACGCCATTAATCTTTTCTGAAAATAGCGAAGTAACAAAAGCGCGGAACATTAATGCGTATTTGGTAGACGCGCCGGATATTTTTATCGAGAACCGTTCAAAACCGCTGTGCGACGTTCCCGTAATGAAAAACGGAAACGTGCCTCTGGACGGCGACGCGCTTAAGATTGAGCCGGAAGACTATCCTTTGTTCGCCGACTGTCTGCAGTACGTTAAAAAGCTGATTGGCGGCAGAGAATTGCTCCATAACGAGAAACGATACGTTTTGTGGCTTGCGGATGCGAATCCGTCTGAAATTAAAAAATATCCGCAGATTTACAGACGGGTTGAAGAATGCCGGAAAAATCGTCTGGCGATGAAGGACGCTTCAACGCGTAAACTGGCGGAGACTCCGGCAACCTTTCGAGACACGAATAATCCGGATTTTTTTATTGCCATTCCAATGGTCTCTTCGGAACGGAGGAGCTGCGCGCCCATGGCGTATCTTACGGGAGATACGATTCCAACCAATCAGGTGCAGACGGT
>CAZWOV010000190.1:0-5959 GCA_964635645.1 uncultured Planctomycetaceae bacterium
TCAGCCCGGATCCCAGCAAATGCGTCTGACCAACGTGACCTTCGCAACCGGCGGCTTCGTCAAAAGCTACCCCACGAACGGCGGCGACCTCGTCATCAAGGACCTCAAACTCACCGGCGACGATGAAAACGCCCGTACGACCTTCACCACGACCACCGACAGCATCACTCTCGTCGGTTCGCTTACCGGCGGAAAAAATCAGGAAATCTATCTGACGGGCGTCCGCGGCAAATTCCTCATCCTGGACGTTTCCGACGCCTCCAAATTTTACGGAGTTATCACCACCGGCCCAAGTACCGAAGCGAAAAATAACGGAACATGGGTCGTCCTCACCGGCGCCACGGCCGATTTCTCCAACGTCACCTTCAATCCCAACCCGGGACAGGGAATCGACGCCGGGTTCGCCCTCAACGATCCCCTCGCCAACCAGGTCCTGAAAATCGGCGCCCTCTCCGGAAACGGCATCATTCGTTCAAACGCATGGGGGAACAATACCTACAATATCCAGGTCGGATGCAATAATCAGGACTCGCTCTTCACCGGCGGCTTCGTCAATTGGGGCGGCAACAATTTCAACGTTGAAAAAGTTGGGACGGGCCGTTGGATCATCGCCTCCTCCGGCGCTGAGCAAAACTTCCAGATTGGGAAATTCTACTACAATAACTACACCGGAACGACGACCGTTACGGAAGGCGTCCTCCAGCTCGGCGACTACGACCCGAAGACCGGAACCGGCGGAAAGGATAACGGATACCTTGGAAACTCATCCCTCACCGATTCTTCCCAATTAACCAAAATCATCATTGGTAAAAACGGAACGCTCGCCTTTGCCCGCGTCGGCGAAAACGTCAGCTACTACAACGGCGTCGAAAGCAGCGGCGGAACAATCGAAATCGTGAATCCGAATCAGAACGATTTTATCGCTCTTCGCGGCTCCGTCTCCGGCAGTTTCACCAAAACCGGCCCCGGAACTTTGGCGCTGGGTTCCTCAAACGGCGATAAACTTACCGCGATTACCGTAAAGGAAGGCCTTCTCCGCAACTGGTACGCCGATCGTCTTGGCAACGGAAAAACCCAAATCAATCTGGACGGCGGAACCTTTGAAAATTTGCAGAACATTGATCTCTGGAACACGTTCAGCATCCTCTCCGACAGCGCGATCAACACGCCCAACGACTTCACGATCGCCTCGGAACTTCGGGGAAATTCAAACGCCGTCCTGAGCGTTGCCGGCGACCATAAGCTTGTTCTTTCGGGACAAACATACAATTTTAAAGGAACTTTCCACGTGAAAGACTCCGCGACGCTCCAAATCGGTAAAAATAACAACGGGTTTATCAATAACGACTCCAAAATCATCGTCGATAAAGAAGCTTCTTACGGCTACAACCGCAGTACGGAAGGCGGTACAGGCGCCATTGAACCGTTGAATGAAATCACCCTCGGCGGTACGCTCTTCAACGCCGGAAAACGCCCGGTGAGCTTCCAGAATGTCCGCGTGACAAGCGACGGCGCGACGTTTAAGAATACCGGAGAATCCACCCTGACCGCCACGATTCGAAAGGCCGACAACAGCGTGATTACCCTCGACGGAAACGCCGACGGCAGCGTCGAACTGCAATTTGATTCCACTTCGGGAACTATTGACGTCAAAAGTTTCCAATCCGCTAACGAATACAATTCCACCATCATTCTTAACGGAGGCCCGAGAGGTAACTATCTTAATCTTACCGGCGATATGAGTTCTTTCCGCGGCGTCGTTAAAGTCAAAGGGGACCGCTGGATTACGTTCGGGTCCGGCGAAGCCCTTGGAAGCGAACTTGCCGTCTGGGATACGAACATGACCTCCGATTCCGGCATTTGCTTCAATACGGATGAACTTATCGGTAAAACCGTTAAAATGGGAGACCTCACGGGAAACGGTTGCGTCCGCATTGGCAAGGGAAACGGAATCGTCAATCTGGAAGTCGGCGCCCTTGGAAACGACAGTTCTTTCAGCGGTTATCTCGGCAACTACTGGTACAGCGGCGACGCTCAGCGCCTCAATGTTTTCAAAGTGGGGACGGGAACCTGGACTTTTACCAGCGATAATCAGATTCAGGGCAAACAATACGATAACCTGGCCAATATCGTCGTTCGCGACGGCGTGCTGGAACTGAAACGCGCGGCCAATCAGGCCTCCGCCCAAAACATGACGGTCGAAGGCGGCGTTCTGCGTATCGGCGAAGACAATCAGAAAATTTCCGGAACCCTTACCCTTCAGGGAGGCAGTCTCTCGGTTGCCGACGGCAAAACGTTCGCTCACAGCCAGATTAACGTCGGCGGCGGAAAAAGCACCGTCAGCGCCATTAACGGAAACGTCGTCGGAAACGTCAGCGTCAGCGACGGTCAGCTGCGGATCGGCGAACCGGTCAATATCACCGGAGACCTTACGCTCAAAAACGGGTCGCTTCTTTCCGTCGACGTGAAAGGCCCCGGCGTAGCGGACAGAGTCAAAATCAACGGAAAAGTCATTCTCGATTCAAGTTCAAAAATCGGCTGGCTTCTGCCCGAAGACCTCGAAAATCTCGAATACTTTGAACTGTTCACCGCCGACGAAATCGTGATGGACGACGGCTCCCCCGTCGTCTGGGAAACCGTCATGGAAAACCTCGACGACTGGATTGTTCTGGAAGAAGAAAACGAATTCGGCGAAGTGGTTCTTGCGCTTGCCACGCACAACGCCGTTCCGGAACCTTCCGCTCTGGCGATTCTGGTTCTGGGATTCTTCGGCGTCTGTCTTCTCCGCAAGAAGAGAATGACCAAATAAAGTTTCTTCCTCAAAATATCCGCGCATTCGTCAATCATTCAAACGAATGCGCTTTTTTCAATCCCGACCTTCCTCTTTAAATAAAGGATTTTTTATGCTTAATCGTCGTGAAATGCTGAAAACGTCTCTGTCCGTCGGACTCTTCCTGCCCGGAATCTCCGGTCTGGCATTCGGAGACGACTCTCCCAACGAACGCGTCAACGTGGCTCTGATCGGTATCGGCGGACAGGGCGGACATCAGGTCAACGGACTTGCGTCTCAAAACGTCGTGGCTCTCTGCGACTGCGACGACGCCCGCGCGGGCAATGTTTACGAAAAATTCCCCAACGCCAAAAAATACTACGATTACCGCAAAATGTTCGACGAAATGTCGAATCAGTTCGACGCCGTCGCCGTCAGCACCCCGGATCACTCGCACTTTCATCCTTCCTGGATCGCCATGTCCCTCGACAAACATCTCTATCTCGAGAAACCGATGGCGCACTGCATAAAGGAATGCCGGATTTTGGAAGAAACGGCTCGCAAAAAGAAACTCGCCACCCAGCTCGGTATGCAGCGCCACGCCATGCCGTCCATGCGCCGCACTATCGAGGCGGTTAAATCGGGAGTAATCGGCGAAATTACGCATGTTTTCAGCCGTATCGGCGGCGACAGAGGAATGCCCGAGCCGCTTAATTTCTCAAAACCCGTTCCAGAAAATCTTGACTGGGAAGTTTGGATCGGTCCGGCTAAATTCCGCCCGTATTCGGACGGCCTTTGCCCGTACAAATGGCGGTTCTGGTGGGATTACGGCACGGGAGAAACCGGCAACTGGTGCTGCCATATCCTCGAAATTCCGTTCTGGGCGCTTGACCTTACCTATCCGGAAACAATCTCCGCCGTCGGCCCCGAAGTCGATCCCGAACGAACCTCAAAAGAGATGAGCGTCGTTTACGATTTCCCGGCAATTCCGGGTCGCGGCCCCGTCAAACTTTACTGGTCTCACGGCGGTTTCAATCCTGAAATCAGAAAATATCGCGACCAGTTCGCCGATATCAAAATGGGAAATACTTTTTTCGTCGGCGCCAAAGGCGTTATTTCCTGCGATTTCGGCTGGCACGAAGTTCATCTGTTCGACAAACAGGCGGAATATCACGCTCCCGCCGAAACCATTCCCGCCTCGCCGGGGTTCCATCGCGAATGGCTCAACGCCATTAAAGGCGGCGAACCCGCTACGTGCAATTTCGACTACAGCGCTAAAATCGCGGAAGCCGGACTCCTTGGAAACGCGGCGTACCGCGTCGGCGCGAAAGAAGCGATTCGCTGGGACTGGAAAGCCATTAAATCGCCCGACTGCCCGGCAATCGACGAATTCAATTATCCGGAATACCGCAAGGGTTGGGAAATCTGATTTTTCAATCCGGAGCCAACTCTAAAAACGAACGACGGGCAAGCCGACGATTCAATTGTTTGATATTTCCGTTTCACAAATGGAATCGCGTTCGGCTTACCTGTTTTTCATAAACTAACGAATCGCTCCCACCGTCCGTTCTGAAACATTCATCAGTCAGGAGAACGTCATGCCCTTTCCGTCCTCTCGCCTTTTTCCCTTTTTCCCGCTGTTCCTGTGCGCTTTATGTCTTTTACGAACGTTGACGGCCGCGGCGGAAAATCCGACCGCTTCGCCAAACGTTTCGTCCGCCGAAACTCCCGTTTTTTCCCTCATCCGTCCCGAATTGTTTCAGGGGCCCAACGAACTGGACCGTTTCTCCCCGAGTCTCCGCGGAAAAATGCAGGCCTCGGAAGACGGAAAGATCTGGTCCTGCCAAATCACGGACGCGGATCTTCCCGCCGGAATCTCTTCGGAACAGGCGATGAACGCCGCCGTCTGGTCGGTCTCTCTCAATCAGAAAGAACCGGAACCGCTTCTCATCTCCTGCGAAAGTCAGTTTACCGGTCCCCGGGAAAACGGCGGCGACTACGCGCTCTACATTGACGCGATTTACGCAGACGGCTCCCCCCAATGGGGAATTAAGGCTGTTTTTAACGGAAACGCCCCGTACGGCGGCGATGCGTGGGAATCCGCGTTTTCTATTTTCCGGCCTGAAAAACCGATCAAATCGCTTACCTGCTACTGTCTCTTTCGAAATCGGACGGGAAACGTTAAATTCCGTTCCCCAAAAATCATCCAGGGCGCCGTCGGCCTGAAACACTTCGCCTTCGACGGTCTTGGAGTCTGGAAAAACCAAACGGACGTTGCCGATTCAAACAATTCCATGCGTTTCTATCTGCGCGACGCCGCGGCCGACTCCGACTGGTATCGCCTTTATCCCGTCGAATCCTCTCCAACAGACGACGCGTCGATTCAAAAATTCGCGACGGCGCTTGGCTCGGATTCCCCGAAATTTTCCGTTACGGTAAAGAGTCGTACGTCGAAAAATGGAATTACCTCCGACGCCCTGAAAATCCGTTCGTTGAAACCGGTCGATCGCTGCGTCACGTTCGTCGCGGCCATCCCCGCTCAAAACGTAGTTCGGGTATTTCACGGTCTGGACAAAACGGAAACCGTATCCGGCCCAAAAGAAATCTTTTCTTCCGTCTTTCCCACGGACGCAGGCATGAAACGCCTCGCTCGACTCCCCATTCAGGGCGTCGCCGGCGCGTCGTCCGAAACATGGTTTGGCCTGAATCCGTTTTTTCCCGCCGTTTATCGGACGTTCTTCAATCCGTTCACGAACGAACTGTGCGTCGCGTTTGATCTTGGCTTTATCCCTGAAAAAACAGAGTGGGAACTTCATACCTGCCGATTTATTCAGGCGGAAGGCGGAATGCGTCGGGCATGGAAAACATACTGCGACGCGTTCCCCGACGCGTTCCGCGTTCGCGTTCCCAAAATGGGAAACTGGATGGCGTTCGCTCCAATCAGTAAGGTGAAGGACCCGCAGGATTTCGGTTTCGCGTTCAAAGAAGGCGTCGACGAACCCGACTGGGACGATCAGAACGAAATCATTACGTTCCGCTACACGGAGCCGATGACCTGGTGGATGAAATTCGACCTCCCCGTTCGGGACGGCGAAACGGATGAAGAACGCGCCGCCCGAACAGGCAGAAACACCTCCAAAGAAACCCTCGCGCTTGGCGCCGAGGAAGTAAGGCGGCTGGCCAAAATGG
>CAZWOV010000191.1:0-5930 GCA_964635645.1 uncultured Planctomycetaceae bacterium
TCTCAACCTCATGTCCGGCTTCCTTCGCGCCCCGGGCAAATTCGTCGCAAAGAAGATCGGAATTGCCGCCCTTTCGGGGACTGCCGGATAAAATCAAAACTTTCTTGCTCACAATAAATCTCCTTCACTTTAACGCCGCGCCGTCTTTAAAAGCGTCGCCGACCTTTTCGCCAAGCGCGTAGTAAGCGCGGTTCATGCCGTCGTAAGTAATCGGACGCAATTTGGCCGGATCAATCCTGCCGTCGGTCAACACGCTTTCTTCGGCGCAGACGTTGACAATCTCGCCAACCATACGGCAAGTTTTCTTGTCGTAACCGATAAGTCGGCATTCGACCGCCATAGGCAGTTCTTCGATAATCGGCGCGTCTACAAATTCGCTTTTGAACGTGTGAAATCCCGCCTTTTCCAGCTTATTAACCGTTTGATTCCCGGAAACGATTCCCACGTAGTCGCAAGGAACGACGGTATCGACGGTTGCCATGCCGACCGTAAAGGCTTTTCTCAAAAGGATATTCTTAACCGTTTTATGTTCGGGACTCAGACAGATGGAAACCTCGTTTTCCTCGCTGATCCCCCCCCACGCGGCGTTCATGGCGTTGGGGACTCCATCGGCGTCGTAAGAACCGATAATAAATACCGGCTGGGGATACAAAATCGGCTTTGCTCCAAAATTCTTTCTCATAACAGTTTCTCCTTATCCGTTTTTCGATTTTAGACAATCCTCCGTTTCTACGCGCTGCGAAAACTATCCGCAACTACCGTAACTGCCCGCAAACCGCTCGAACGGCGCCGCATTTCGGGTTTAATCGCGTTTCCGCAACTGCCCGGGACGGCGGCTCCGTTTCGTATCGCTTCCGCCCGTCCGCTAAAAACTGATCTGCCACATCCATTCAAACGTATGCGCACGGCCCTTGTCTCCGCCCGGATTACCGTCTCGATAATCCGTCATGACGTAGGCGTACATGACGCCGGAACGGAAATATCGGGTAAAATCATACGCAAAATTCGTATAGTACATTCCGTTCCGCTCAACGGAAGCGACTTCCATGTCCGTATTGTGCGGGTCGTCGATTCCCAGTCCAACAGCGTACTGGAGTTTATCCGTAATCCGCCAGACGATCTCTCCCCAACCTCCCGTCGTGTGAATGCCCTTTCGCGTTCCCGTCCTGGAAACCGGATCGTAGTCGATATTCTGGTACGCTCCGCCGAAAAATCCCGCCATACTTTGTCCATGGAAAAACTCGCCGCGCACAGAAAGACGATCGGTAATGGGGTAGACCAGGTCGAAGTTTGCCGACCAGCTGCTGACGGACGATACGTTTTCAGGAAAATTATACCGCTGCTCGCCAATATGTCCGGAAAAACCAAACTGAATCGGAGTCTTAAGATTCGGTCGGGCAATGGACCAGCCGACGCGGCTCTGAACGGTAGGGTAGGTCCCCGGCGCGTCGTAGGCGCTGAAATCTCCGCCGCAAACCATCGACAATGCGGTCGTAAGTTCCATTCTGACATTCTTGTCCGGATAATAATAACGGGTAAAACTCGCCATGGGGTTTCGATAGCCGGGATTGCCCATCGCATAAAGCGCATTGTAGTCGAACATGTTGCTGTAGAGCGGCAGAATCACGTCTTTCGTCTGCCCAAGCAGAAGTTTGAAATTCTCATTGTACAGCTGCCAGTAGGCTTCGCGAAGCTGGAGCGCCCCCTTGTTCTCCGAACTCGTCTGATTCACAAAATCCACTTCCACAATACCGGACGATTTAATGGAACCGTTGCAAAGATCCGGCCCCTCGACATTCAACCCCAGTCTTGACGTTCGGGCCTGAACGTTAAACGACGTCTGGCCGTACGAATCGTTGGGAAGAACGTTGCCGATAAAATCGCCGGAAGCCATTCTCGACGTTGTGACGAGCATCGACGCCCAGATCTTACCGTAGGGCGTGATTTTCATCGGACCAACGCGCCAGGCGTTATCCTTAATATGCCGCTCGATATACTCGTCAACCTCGCGGCGGGACGCAACTTCTTCCTGACTTTGCGTCTCCGACCACTCCGCGGTATTCGTCTGCGAAGCGGAAGCGGGTTCTGAAGCGGGAGCTGAAACAGGTTCTGAAGCGGGTTCTGAAACACGCGAAACGTCCGCCGTCCGAGACTTCTTCTCATTCAGACGGGCAACCTCTTCGCGCAACCGACGGGTTTCCGCCTCCAAACGTTCGAAACGAGCCGCCATCTCCGGAGTGATTCTGGCCGAATCCTCGGACTGAAACGCATTTTCCGAAACGGAAACCGCTCCGGTTTCCACAGAGCCGCCGTCTGTAATGGACGCGGGAGAAACAACCGTTTCTTCTTCGTTCGTCTCGACCGCCGTTTTAACGTCAACCGGCGTATCCGCGTCGATTGACGGCGCCGACGACGCGTCTTCCATCAGAATCGGCGCAAGAAGCGGCTGTTCCTGGGCGCAAAGTTCCGCGCTCCAGGAAACCGCTCCAACAAAGACGATCGCCCAAAATCCTATCGTCCCAATATTGTTCATACTTTTCTTAACGGCTCTGTTCATCTTTTTGAACCTATTTCCAGTAGACATAGTTTACTAACGCTTTTTCAGTCTATCGGCCCAAACAATCGAAAGAATTAGAACAAACAGAACAATTGTTAAATTTTATCCAGATAAACAAACCTTCTGAAAACGTCTTTCCACCTGCGTTGATAAGACGGGCAAAGAAGTCCGCGGGCCGCCGAATCAGACGGCTCTCCGCCGCGGGGTATTTAAGGTCGATTTCTTTTTCCAGCTCAAAAAAATCGGCATAGCGGAAGTCCCGAAGGTTGAATCATATTTTCTTCAACCTCCGGCAAAAGGCGCGGCGACTCGAGAGCAAACGCTGAGTCGGCGCCATTTCCGGCAAACCGTTCCGTTCTTTTCGAAGGCGTTTCTTTTTTCGAGAAGGGGATTTGAGAACGACTTCGAGCGGTTCCGCCGTCAAGCTCCCGCCGCAGAGCGCGAACCGCCTCTAAATATACTCCGCGTAAATTTTTTCTTTCAGATGAAAGTACCGCCAGGCGAAAAGCAAGCCGAAAATTGCGATAAAAGCGGAATAAAGCAGAAATTCAGGCCGCCAGATCATGTTTCCGGAAGCGTCGTTCAAAGGCAGCGCGAGGTTGTGTCCCTGAACGACGACAAGGCGAAGCCCTTCCAGAAGCGGAGCCGCCGGATTGAACATCATCACGGTCCCCAATTTTCCGCCAATCTGGTTAACCTCGAAAAAAACGGGAGTGAAGAAAATTCCAAAACTGGTAAAAATCGCAAGAAGATATTTGACGTCGCGGTAAAAAACCATCGCGCAGCTCAAAAAGAACCCGACGGCTAACGCAAGACAGACGAGGAGCAGAACCAGCGCCGGCGCCCACAGAAGATTCCAGCTCCAGCAGATCGCCCCGGTTGCGGTAAGCAGAATAAAAAGGACGATACTTCCAACGAACGTATCGAACATCTGAACCAGCATTCCGGCAATGAGTATCGTTTCGCGGGGAAAATAAATTTTCGTGATAAGATTAATATTTCCCAAAAGCGAATTGGCGCCATTATTCAGAACGCCAAGAAACAGCGACCATCCCATGGCCTTAACGGCCATGTTGGAGAAAGCTTCCAAATTAAGCGGCGTTCCGGAAATAGTCGCCATAATGTATTTCAGAACAGAACCGCTCGCAATCGTCATGATTGGGATGAATAAAGCCCAGAAAAACCCCATCACCGCCTGTTTATACCGGAGCCGAATATCGCGCAGGAACATCTGCCAGAGCAGTTCCCGGTAACCCAATAATTCCGTAAACATCCAGATCCAGTCGGAAAAAACAGATTCAGGAGCCGTTTCCCGACTCGTATTTCCATTGCGCGTATTATCTGACGACATCGTTAAAATAAAAAATAAAGCGGTTAATAGCGATCAATAAAACGATAAACGCCGCGCGGCAAACAGAAACCGTTCCCGTTTACCGCGCATGAAATCCCAAGGATTTTTATTCTTCAAGCAACTTAATGAACACGCCGCCCACGACGCTGCGTCCGGTAAATCCGCGTCGTTTCGCGTCGCTGGAAAAGTACCAGTCGGTCATCGGGACGCGCGGGTCCGTGTGATTCACGAAACGATAAACCGGCTCCATGACGGCGTCGAATCCCTCGCGGCTGTCCGCCAGCGTCGCAATCCAGACTTCCCAATCCAGCTTCGTATAGTCGGAACGATTATCCAGCGGCAAACCAAACTCATTCGTAACCTCGGGATAATACTTCAATTCCGTTTCCGCAATCTTTTTCGGGAAGAGATTCAGTTTCAGCAGTTTGTCCCAGACCAGATTGTACTTCTGACTCCATGTGCCCGGTTTATCAAACGCAAGACGATAATGATTCCCGTCGTTCGCCATTTTTTCCCACATTCCGGCAAACTCTTCCGCCTTAGCGCGAAATTTCCGCGCTTCATCGTCAAAGCCCTGCATTTTACAGAGCTCCGCGTAACACGCAAGAGCCGTAATCGCTTTGATTGAAAGATTGCAGTTGTGCGCGAGATGACCGGCAAAATCGTCCGTGCAGAGCTGATTTTCCGGATCAAGTCCTTTTTCAAGCAGATATTCCGCCCAACGTCGGATCATCGGCCAATAACGTGAAACATAGTCCGTATTTCCGTCTTTTTTCGACGCGATATAAAGCAGAATCAACATATTTCCAGATTCTTCAACCGGCATCTGATTTACTTCCGTCTTCTCGCCGCCGCCATAGTACTGGGTATTCAAGACGGGATATTGTCCCACGTCGTGCGGCGCAAACGGCCAGGGCCATCGTCCGGAGGCGACATAGTCCATCGTCGGCGTAAGCGTCGCCTTTAAAAGCGTATTGTTCAGGTAAATCAGGAGCGGAGCGGCGGGATAAACGACGTCCACCGTCGCGCCCATTCCGCCGGAAAAATTTTCTTTCGAGACAAACAACGGTTCGCCGTTCGGAAGAACCGCCAGCTTGTGCGCGCCAATGCACTGCCGGTAGGAGAGAGCGCAAAGGTCCGCGTACTTTTTCCCGCCCCGGGCTTCGCAGGCGTTCATGAGTTCCGCGTCGAATTTTGCGCATTTCTCGCGCGACGCCGAATAATCGGAAGCCGCCCAATCGAGCATCTCTTTCGCTTCCATTCCGTCTTTTCGCCAGTACGGACGAAGTTTACGATTCAGAAATTCAAGACAGTATTCGTCGTCGTACGCAATCATCAAGACGCGGTCCTGCGCCTCGGCTCCAACCTGCGGAACGTCGAAGACGCACGCCAGAACCGGCCATCGATCTGAACATTTACGCGGAAAATCCGTATCGTCGGCAGTCGGCAACGTTCCGTTTTCAAGGAAAGCCGTGCGCGACGCCTGATCTTCCGCTACGCGCAATACGCCGCCCGACTTTTTGCAAACCGCAATAAACTGGTAACCCCAATCGATACGCGCGTCGTCGCCGGCTTTTCCAAGTACATTCTGGGATTCCGTACCGAATCGTAAGATATCCAGCGCGTCGGTATTCATACGAAGCGCACAAACCGACTGATCGGCATGGTCTACGCAAAGCTCCGCCGAATTGTCGTAATAGATTTTGACTTCGTGCGTCTTGCCGTCCACCGCGCGAACGCTCCACGTCAGGTACGTGACCGGTCGCGAAAGAAGCGCAAGATCGTCGGTAAGGCTCGGCGTAGTAAACGTTAACGTCAGTTCGACGCCGCCTTCCTCAAAAACATAAATCGTGCGAGTAGGAAGAATCTGAACCGACTTCTGACTCATTGCCGGAACGGAATGCTTTTCATCTCTCGACATAACGGCGTAATTTTTACCATCTACCCTGAGATAACTCAAAAGACATTGAGTTCTTCCCGTCCAGTGCGTCGTAAAACGATCCGCCAGACCGTCTCCCTGAG
>CAZWOV010000192.1:0-5909 GCA_964635645.1 uncultured Planctomycetaceae bacterium
ATACTGTAACATTAATGAAATTTAATATTATTTTATTCATGAAAATTCTGGAGTTTTTATGCACGTTCCCAAATTGATTTTGAAAAAAATGATTTCATCTTGCCTGGCGGCGGGAATTTTGACTCCCTCCATACTCTTTGCCGCAACGCTGACCTGGGACGGCTCTGATTCAAACTGGGATTCCGCGGCAAACTGGCAGATGGACGGCGCGGCCTCTTCACGCGCTCCGGCTTCCGGAGATACGGTAAATATCGCCTCCGGAACCGTTGCCTCCGGAACGATAACCATGACCGGCATGACCATTAATCAAACCGGCGGCTCGCGCGTTATTACCGGAAACGATTTTACCCTGTGCGGCGGAACGACTGTCAATCATACCGGAGGAACTCTTTCCTTTTCAAATCCGAACGCCAACGACCGATGGCTTAACGTCGGCGAAACCCCGGGCGGCAAAGCGTATTACCACCTTGACGGCGGCGAACTTAAAAACGTCAAATATCTCTACGTCGGACGGCGAGGCGAAGGACGCATGACCATTGCCAATTCGGACGTCGTCGCAAACACGCTGTGCATCGGATATGCGGTACGAATGTCGGGCGATTCCGACGTCACGCTCAACAGCGGGTCGCTTACCACTCTGAACGAGTCGAGAATCGGAGGTGAAAGCTCGCAGATTGCCGATACCGGCGTTTCCTATCTGGGAACTTCCACTATGATCATCAACGGCGGTACGTTCACAAACAACGGCATACTCAACGTCGGTTCTTTCAAATTCGGAACGGACGTTTCCGGAGTCACGCAAAAATCCGCGGTAAAACAAACCGGAGGCAAGTGGGCCGCAAACCAATACCTCTATCTTGGCAGCGGAAACGCCGCCGGTAAAAATAAAAACGTCGTTACAATAGATCTGTCCGGAGGCGCCGCGGTATTTAATTCCGACGTCTGCTTCGGGCACGCCGAAGGCTCCGACGTCGCCATGACCATCTCCGATTCGGCAAACGTTACGTTTAAAGATTTCGTTTATCTGGGAGAAACAGCCAAAACAAACGCAGTCCTGAACATCAACGGCGGTACGAATACCTTCGAGGGTGAAATCCATGCCGGATGCGTCGCCGACGCGGTGGGAACGCTGAATATCAGCGGCGGCGTAAACGCATTCAATAAAAAAATCATCATCGGTAAAGCGGGAACCGGCAATCTCAATATTTCGGCGGATACGGCTTTCACCAAAGCGCTTACCGTCGGCGACGGCGGTACGGGAACGATGACCGTCTCCGGCGGAAACGTTAACTTCAATCTGAACGCCGAATGTTTCTACGTCGGAACCAACGGCGGAAACGGAACGCTGAATATCAGCGGCGGAAATATTTCCTTTAATACCGGATACGACGTCATGATCGGACACAGCGGCGGAACGGGCGTCGTCAATCAGACCGGCGGAACCTTTACCTCCGCAAAGTGGATCAACATCGGCGAGAATGGAACCGGAACGTGGAATATCTCCGGAGGTCAGCTTAACGTCAATAACTATTTCGGCGTCGGACGGCGCGGTAAGGGAATCCTGAACATTTCCGGAACGGCGGACGTTAACGCCTACGCCGTCTTCGTCGGCGCGTTTCCGCAGCTCTCGGCCGACGGCTCCGAACTGAATATCTCCGGCGGCTCTCTGGACGGAACCAATCTTTACGTCGGCGGAAACCCCCTTTACGCTGAAAAATGCCAAAATATCAAATCCAGTTCCATGACCGTGACCGGAGGAACCATTGCCTTTACGGAAGAATCCTTCGTCGGTCATCACGGAAAAGACGGTTCCGGCGGAAACGGCGTCATGAATATCGCCGGCGGTACGACGACTTTCGCAAAAGCCCTTAACATCGGATACGGTAAAAACGGATCCGGAACCCTGAACGTCTCCGACGGCTCCCTTTCCGCTATTGTTCTTCTGGTGGGACAGGCGGGAGGAAACGGGGTCCTGAACATCTCCGGCGGCGAAATTCACACGACGGGCGGAGCCAATAACTTCGGGTCGTCCGGAACGGCCGTCGTCAATGTGACCGGCGGAACCCTGACGCTGGACGCGATAACTTACTTCGGACGCGGAAACGCCGACGCCTCCGCAGAAATGTACATCACGGGCGGAACGGTCAACGGACCCTCAAGCGGCGATTTTCGACTCGGTACGGACAATGCGCAGACGAAACTGATCGTCGACGGCGGCACGCTCAATAACCGCTATAATCTGGTTATCGACGCAAACTCGACCGGGGAGACGGGAACGCTGGTGGAACTGAAATCCGGAACGATCAAAACGCCGTGGTTCTCGCTCGGACAGAACGGTTTCGGCGATAATCCGCACAATACCTTCAACATGTCGGGCGGACGGCTGGAAGTTGCCAACGATCTGCGTTTCGGCTATAATTATTACTCAGACATAAATATTTCCGGCGGCGATATTTACGTTCAGAACGGCGTCGCGAGACTGGCGCATACCGGAAGCGGAGAAGCGACAAAGGCGGGAGCTACTCTGAACATTCTCGGCTCCGCGTCAACCTGGGATCTCAATAAACTGGAATGGGAAAGCTCCGGAAAAGTTAACTTTACCGCGGAAAAACTTGAAGTGAACGCGGATGGAACCGCCAAAGCCCCCGTTTCCAGCATAAACGTCCGGGACTCCGCCGTCGTGGACAGTCAAATTTCCGTCGATACGAGCGGATTCTACTACGACGGAGCCGTTTTCCTCAACGCGGCGCCCGAAACGACCCTTTTCTCGGCATCGTCTCTAACCTGGAATCCCGCGTCTCTGGACGTCGTGGGACAATGGACGCTGGAAAAAAATGAGAATTCGATCAATTTGACGCTTGACGAAAGCGCAATCGGAAAAGCCGATCTTTCCGGAGGCAATATTACTTCCGGAATCTTTGGCGAAAAAAGCTGGATCGTCCTTCACGGAACGCCGGAAACCGACGTCGATCTTATTCTGGACGTTACGGGCGAAGGCGATCTTGAAAACCTGGCTGATTGGCTGAATATTCAAATGGCGGACGCCAACAATGAAATTTCCGTCAAAGCAACCGACGATTTCCAACTTGTTTTCAGTAATATCGAACTGAACGAGGAGGGGCTCGCCTTCATGAATTACGATTTGTCGGCGTTCAATCTGGCGAACGGCGCCAGTTTCGAGTTCAAAACGAACGTGCCGGAACCGGGAACGTGGATTCTTCTGGCAACGGGAATGGGACTGCTTTTCCTGAAACGAAAACGTTCCTGAAAACCGCGTTCCGCCAAACGTCGGGTTGCTGAATGAAGGAAATGATTCTGGAAATTCCTCCATTCCTGTCAAAACCGACGAAAAACACAAAAAAACCGCCGACGGATTACCCTCTGTCGGCGGTTTTGATTTATCAAACGATTGAAAAATGCGTTGTTTCGGCGTTTAACTTACGCGCGGAGATCGTTATCCGACTCCAACTTCGCCAGCGCCGCGCGGAAAACGGCGGAAATCGCAACGGAATATTTTTCCGCCGCGGATTGGCAATCGTCAAATTCGGGAGCAAAATGAATATCGCTCTCCCCCAGAGCGCCGATTTTAACGCGTATTGGTCCGTAAACCGTTTCCACCGTCTGCCAACGACGGGCAAGATAACAGCGGCGAACGGGAAACTCGCGGATTCCAAACGTACCCGTTTCACAGAAAAACGTTTCCAGAAGTTTTTCTCGATATTCTCGACGGGCAAGAACTCCAAGCTGAATACCGGGACGCTGTTTTTTCATGGTAATCGGCGTAAACCAGACGTCGAGAGCCCCGGACTGAAAGAGCGAAGCCATGGCGGAACCAAGCTGTTCCCCCGTAACGTCGTCGAGATTGGCTTCAAACTGAAGAAGATCCTCCGTTTGCCAGAGCGGAACGGCGTTTTCATGTTCGTAATACGTAACGCGCAAAACATTCGGCCGAGACGCCATTGCGCGGTGACCGAAAGAATTAAAGGAGGCTCCAATAACCGCCCCTTCCGGTATCTGCGCTTTCGGCCAAACGGCAAAAAGAGCCGCGGCAGTAGGCGTAAGCATTTCGCAGGATTCATTATCGGAAGAAACGGAAAGACCGTATTTCCGAAGAAGTTCCTGCGCGGCCGGAGCCGGAAGCGGATAAACGCCGTGAACGCAACGAACGGTCCCAACGCCGACGGGAAGCGGCGAAAGAGAAATCCCGTCCGCGTCAAGGAGGGTAAACGCAAGACAACTGCCCGCAATATCAATAATGGAATCAACCGCGCCTACTTCATGAAAATGAACATCGTCGATCGGTTTTCCGTGAACTTTTCCCTCCGCCTCAGCCAAAGCGTGAAAAACGTCAAGCGAAAGCCGCTTTGCCCTTTCCGGCAGGTCGCTTGACTGAAGCATTTCGCGAATATCGGCCCAGGAACGATGAACGTGCGCGTGTTCGTGTTCGTGTTCGTGCGCGTGTTCGTGTTCGTGCGCGTGTTCGTGCGCGTGTTCGTGAATATCAACCGTAAGCGTTTTACCAGACATCCCATGGGAACCTTTTTCCATTCTACGAAGATGAAAATGTTCCGGAATAAGACGATGAAGCGGTTCCTCTATCATACTCTGCGAAATTCCCTTAAGTTCGCAAAATTCCAGAAGAGCATTAAGAATCATATCTCCGGATCCGCCGCCAACACTATCAAAACGCAAGATCTTCATTTGACCAAACTCCCAAAAACGCCCAATCTAAATAGAGGCCCCCGAATTTTTCGATTATATCGCATTCCGTATGCGTTGTCAACCTGTCGGCCGAAAAAATTCCGTAAAAAACAAATTTCAGAATGGCAAGAAAGTATTTTTTAAAAAACAATTTCCAGCGCTTGACATTGAAAAACCAAAGAGTATAATTTAAATAGTTTTCATGATGCATTTCATTTCAACGCCCCATTAATTTCCAAAAGACAAAATTAATTCCCAAAGGACAAAAAAGAATAAAAAAAGGACAAAAGATGAAAGATCAAACGAATCCCACCCCCCGGGAAACTTCGCCCAATTCTTCAGATATTGTTTCCTCCCGACGCAGCGCTCTTCGAAAAATGGCGGTTCTTCCCGTTCTCGGAACAGCCGCGACCGTTTCAGTCGTGCGCAGTTTTGAAGAAAAATGTTTAGCCGACGATCAGACAAATACGAAAAAAGAATCGATTCAGGGCGAATCAGGCGCCACGCGCACGTCGTTCACGCCGCCAAAGCGTCCGAAACTGAAAGAAAAAGTTCCCATGTCGAAAATCGGCAGTCTGAACGTAAGCCGCATGATCCTCGGCGGAAATCTTATCGGAGGCTGGGCGCACGCGCGGGATCTGATTTACGTCTCGGACCTCGTCAAGGCGTACCACACGGAACACAAAGTTTACGAAACCTTTTATCTTGCCGAACAATGCGGAATTAATGCGTTTCTGGGACACTGGAGTCTCGGCAAACTGGTCGAAGGATACTGGAAATGGACCAACGGCAAAATTAAGTTCATCGCGGATCTCGGCTGCCAGCCCGACCAGCTTCTGGACACGATCCGGCGCGTTCTGGATACGCATCCCGCCGCCTGTTACATTCAGGGCGAAACGTCCGACAAAATCGTTCGTGAAAACGCCGATCTGGACCTGTTCCCCAAAGCGATGGAACTGATCCGTTCGGCTGGAATTCCGGCAGGTATCGGCGCCCACAGAATCGAAACGCTCCGCGCGGTTGAAACGACCGGATGCGCTCCGGATTTCTGGATGAAAACCTTCCACACGCATAATTACTGGTCCGCAAAGGCAGAAACGGAACACGACAATATCTTCTGCCGAAAACCGGAAGAAACGAAAGCATGGATGGCAAACAGGAAAGAACCCTGGATCGCCTTTAAGGTGCTTGCCGCCGGAGCGTTGCGC
>CAZWOV010000193.1:0-5908 GCA_964635645.1 uncultured Planctomycetaceae bacterium
ATATCGAAACCGGCGCCGGGCATGTCTTCCGTGTTCCGAAGGATGCGCGAAATGGGAAATATCATGTGATGGTAGGACTTTGGGACGTTCATGGAAATCAGAAACGTCTTCCTCTGATGGGCGAAAGCGCTCAGGAAGGCCGTTACTCCGTTGCTGAATTTGAGATTCGCGACGGAAAAATCGTCGGAGAGATTAAACCGGTTAAGGTACGCGAGTCGTTTGATGATTTCAGCCGATTACTCGGAAATAAAACTCCGATGAGTCTTAACGGCGTTTCGACGCTTGGCGCCGTTTCCGTCAAACCGCTTGAAAACGGTCTGGAAATCCTGCCTTTGCCGTTCGCGGATAATTTTGACGTTACGGTGAATCGTCGGATTAAGCGGGTCGTTTTTGAGGGAAAAGAAGTTCCGTTTAGTATTGAAAACGAATCGTCTACCTTTAACGTTACCGTCGAAGACGCGAAACGTTATCGCGTAGAATTCTGATTTGAGAAAGGAGAAGAGTTTTCGTTAAAGAAAATTCTTCTCCCTGTTTTTAAGCGATCGTTTAAGTTTTCTGGTATTTTTCTTTTTTTGAGCTAAAGATGAAATCAAACAAATTATTAAACAAACGATTCGGCTCCGCAGAATTTTCACGCCGTAGTTTTCTTGGAATCGCCGCGGCTCTGAGTGCGCCGGCGTTTATTTCCGAGGCGAAAGGCGAGAACGCGCCTTCAAACCGGATTCGCGTCGGTTGCGTCGGTTTGGGCGGAATGGGACGCGCAGACGCCCAGGATCATTCCCATCTTGGCGAATTGGCCGCGTTATGCGACGTGGATAAAAAACGACTTGGCGGCGCCGGCGAGAAATTCAAAATTGCGAGTGAAAATCAATATGGAGATTATCGCAGAATACTGGACCGGCAGGATATTGACCTGGTAAGTTGCTCCACGCCGGATCATTGGCACGTCAAGATTGCGATTGAGGCGATGGCGGCTGGAAAACATGTTTTTTGCCAGAAACCCCTGACTCTCACCGTCGACGAAGGATTTCTTGTGCGCCGGGCGTGTGAAAAATTTAAAAAAGTTTTTCAGGTAGGAACGCAGCAGCGTTCTCAAATCGAACTTTTCGGTCGAGCTGTAAATATCTGTCGGAAAGGGATTCTGGGAGACATTCGGAAAATTATCGTCGGTCTCCCCGCTTCGCCGGATCCCAATCGTTGGCGCGGAGCGTTTTCGACGGCGCCGGTTCCGGATGAACTTGACTGGAATCAGTGGCTTGGTCAGGCTCCGTGGACGGAGTATATTCCGCAGCGGTGCCACGGAACGTTCCGCTACTGGTTCGAGTATGCCAGCGGAGTCATTGCCGACTGGGGTGCGCACCATATCGACGTCGCTCTCTGGGCGCTGGACGCCGACCGTAAGGGCGTCGGGCCTGTTTCCATCGATGGACGCGATTCGCGCGCGCTCTGCGGATATGATGAAAACGGAAATCCCGATACGGACAAAATGTTCAACACTCCGTACGATTTTGATTTCAATTGCCGTTTCGAGAATGGAACGGAGCTTCACGTTACGACGCGATCGGATAATGGAATTGTTTTTGAGGGAACGAAGGGCCGTATTTTTGTTGATCGGGGCCGGATTTCCGGAAAACCGATTGAAGAGAAGTGGGATGGAGGGCGGTTTTCCGACGAAGACAGAATCGCGCTCTATGGTTTCCTGCCTTCAGGATGGCATAAGCAGAACTTTTACCGAAGTATTCGCGAGGGCGTACCGTGCGTTTCAGATCCCGCGAGCCACGTTCAGACCATGACGGTTGCGCATTTGTGCGGAATTGCCGCCCGGTTGAAACGTGAAATTCATTGGGACCCTGCGAACGAATGCGTCGTGGGAGATCCTCTGGCGCAATCGTTTATTAAACGCGAACAGCGTCGGGGATTTGAACTTCCGCAAATCTGACAGATAGATTGAGGATTGCCGAAAGAAACGGGAATGTTTTTTTCGCCGGAAAAGCCGCTTTGTTTTATTCGCCGGAACCGTAAAGGGCGTGTTTCGGCGAAGTTTTTTTACCTCTGCCGATTGCGTTGGGAAAAGATTTTTTCTTTTGACGGAGATGAAGAATTTGACTGTTTTTTTGTTCTTTCCGTTTGGCTGAAATGGTTGAGAGGTTTCTGACAAAATTTAATCTTTTCTTCCCCCGGGTCCTTGCGTTTTTTTTAAGGTAGGGTAAACTATGAAATATTGGAAAGTATTGAGACGTCAACCGTGAAATGAAGTTTGGTAATCCGTAATGGTCAGGGATTGCCTCTGCGGTTTGGCAAAACGTTTTACGTAGACAGAATTTATTCAACAGGCAGGAGAAAAACAGTGTTCAGAACACATACTTGCGGCGAACTTCGTAAAGAACATGCCGGTCAGATTGTGACGCTTTGCGGTTGGCTTGATCATCAGCGCGATCAGGGCGGTCTTTCATTTATCTGGCTCCGCGACCGCTACGGGATTACGCAGGTTACTTTTTCCCCGGAAGCGGGTAATTCTCCAGAAGAAGCGGAGGCGTTGCTTCAGAAAGTTCGCGCTTGCCGTCAGGAGTTTGTTCTTCAGATTAAAGGAGAAGTGATTCGGCGTCCGGAGGGAGGAGAGAATAAGGCGCTTGCTACGGGCGAGATAGAAATTCGTCCATTGGAATTAACCCTCCTTAATCGCAGCGACGTTCCCCCGGTTCAGCCAAGTATTCCGGATCTTCCAAGCGAAGACGTGCGTCTGCAGTACCGTTATCTTGACCTGCGCCGTCCCGACATGCAGAAGGCTCTGGCTCTGCGTCACCGAATCGTGAAAATCGTGCGCGACTATACGGATGAGCTTGGTTTTCTGGAAGTTGAAACTCCAATGCTTGGCCGAAGTACGCCGGAAGGCGCGCGGGATTATCTTGTGCCGAGCCGGGTTCACGCGGGGAAATTTTATGCGCTTCCGCAGTCGCCGCAACTCTATAAACAGTTGCTGATGATTGCCGGTTTTGACCGTTATGTTCAGGTTGCCCGTTGTTTCCGCGACGAGGATCTCCGAGCCGACCGTCAGCCTGAATTTACACAGATCGATATGGAAATGTCTTTTGTGTCGATGGAAGACGTGATGGGGATGATGGACGGTTTGATTGCGCGTCTTGCGAAAGAAACGCTTGGAATAGAACTTCAGCTTCCTCTTCCCAAAATGAGTTATGCGGAAGCGATGGAGCGTTACGGGCACGACGCGCCGGACCTTCGGTACGGTATGGAGTTGATCGATCTTACCGATATTGCGAAAGAGTGCGAATTCAGCGTTTTCCGCGGTACGGCCGACGCAGGAAATCGCGTGCGCGCGGTTGTTGCGAAGGGAGCGGCGGGAAAATACTCGCGTAAGGCGATCGACGAACTGACTTCATGGGCGAAAGAAAATTTTGGCGTGAAGGGACTCGCATTTTTCAAGGGAGCGGAAGGAACGCTTCAGGCTCCGATTACCAAGTTTTTCAATGACGAACTTCTTGTTCGTATTAAGGACCGTCTGGGGATGGAAGACGGCGACGTTGCGTTTGTCGTTGCCGATACGTTTGAAACGAGTTGCCGCGCCTTGAACGGATTGCGCCGTCGTTTGGCAAAGGAACTGAATCTCTACGATCCGAAGTCGTTCAGTTTTTCGTGGATTGTGGACTTTCCGATGCTGGAGTGGGACTCTGAAGAAAACCGTTGGGTTGCGGTTCACCACCCCTTTACCGCGCCGCTTCCGGAAGACGAAGCTCTTCTCGATACGAATCCGCGCGCGTGCCGCGCAGCCGCGTACGATATCGTCATTAATGGTTTTGAAGCGGGCGGCGGCTCCATTCGTATTCACGATAACGCGCTTCAGAAGAAGATTTTCTCACTTTTGAATATTGATGAAGAGACGGCGAAGGATCGTTTTGGTTTCCTGCTTGACGCTTTGCGTTTCGGGGCTCCTCCGCATGGCGGTATTGCGCTTGGGTTGGACCGTCTGACGATGATTTTTGCCGGATTGGATAGTATTCGCGACGTCATTGCGTTTCCGAAAACGGCTCGCGCCGCCGATTTGATGAGCGGCGCTCCCGGGGTCGTGGACGACAAACAGATGAGAGAACTTTCGATTAAAGTGGAAAAAATAGAGAAGGAGCAGAATTAAATTGGACGTATTTGCGCGATGATTACGCGCGGCGCCTGTGTTGAAAATTTGAAACGGGAAGAGTTTTTGGTATTTTTCCTGTTTTAGGGGAAGCGTTCCCGACTTTGGCGGGAACGCTTAGACATGACGGAGAACCCAATTCGGTTTTTGAAAGATGAGTGGTATTTCACCCCATGAATGGAATGTTTTCCCATCCCGTGAAGATTGGAATGATATTGAACGGTCGCCGTTTTCCCCCGCTCGATTTCGAGTTGGAAGCGTCCAGTTTCTGAATGCCGTTCCCCTGACGTGGAAACTTCAGGAGATAGCGGCTTCGATGAATACGGAAATCGATTTTTCGTTGGACGTTCCTTCGCGTCTTGCAGAAGGGCTTGTTCACGGCGAATACGACGTGGCGTTGATTCCTCTCGTTGAAGCGATTCGCCATCCGGAGCTCTGCCATGTTTCCGACGTTTGTATTTCGAGCGACGGAAACGTAGGGAGTATTGAATTTGCGTCCCTTGTTCCAATTGATGAAGTGAGACGAGTTGCTTTGGATCCGGCTTCCTGTACGAGCAACGCGCTTATTCAGATTTGCTTTGCCGAGTATTTCAAAAATACGGAAAGCGAATTCATTCCGTTTAACGTCGGGACGGCCTTGGGGGTGGGAGAACGCGAAACGGAGAAATTTGATTTCTCCCAGCCTGGAATGACCGAAAAGTTGGCGGAAGTTTGCCGTGAGAACCAACTGGATGGAATACTTCTTATTGGAGATAAAGCGCTTTCATTGCCGCACCGGAGTAATTCTTTTTCGTGCGTCTATGATTTGGGACAGGTTTGGACTCAATGGACGGGACTTCCGTTCGTTTACGCCAGCTGGTTTACCGCAACGCGGTTGCCGGAAGAGTTGGAGCGTCTTTCCCTTATTTTTAATGAATCCAGACGCGCCAGTCAGGTTGGGATGGACGTCTTGACGATTAATGAATCGCTTCGCCGTCGGATGGAAATCCGTCGTTGTCACGATTATTTGACTCGTCAGATTCGATATCGGCTTGGGGGACGTGAACGTCGCGGCGCGGAGGTTTTTTGCAAAATGACGCAAAAATACGCGTTGGCTCCGCTTGGAGCCAACATTGAATTCGAGGCAAACCGGAAACGGCGTTACGCGACGGGCGCCGGAGAATAGAGGATAAAAATAAAAAAAGGAGAAAAAATGAATTTCCCACCCGCCTTAAATTTGTTTCGGAAATTTTTTTACTCGTTTTTGGGGATAGCGTCGGCTATTCTTTTGTGTTTCATCTCAAACGCGTCGGCTGAAGAAAGTTTTGAATTTTGTCCGCAGACGCTCGCTTCCTCGCCGAAAAATTTACTCCGCGACGGCGGTATGGAAACGCTGGGACAGAAAGGGTCTCCCTGGCAGATGCGTTCTCCGGCGGGCGCAGACGGAAACGGCGCGTTCGTCGGGATTCATCCGGATGGAACCAGGTTTCTTGGAGCGAAAACTCAAACCTTTAATTCGCCCGGCGCGTACCAGGAAGTTGTTTTTGAGAAACCCGTTGTGAAACCGTTTCTTTTCGGCGGTCGCGCCTGTGCGAACGGTAAAATCACGAGAAAAAGCGTCGGGAAGCCCGATTTTGACGTTTATTTGGACGTTTTCTATGAAGATGGGACTCCGTTATGGGGACAAAGGGCGATTTTCCATACGTCAAAGAAAGGATGGCAAGATTCTCTGAGCGTATTCTGGCCGACAAAACCGGTCAAGAGGATTCAGGTATTCGTGCT
>CAZWOV010000194.1:0-5902 GCA_964635645.1 uncultured Planctomycetaceae bacterium
GAATTTGGGGCGCGTGGGGAATCTTTCCGGTAAATTCTTTTACGGCGCTCGCGTTAGCTTCCGTTGGGATTTGGGGCGCTGGCGGGATCTTTCCGGTAAATTTTGCGGCAACGCAATAATTTTTATTGGGAATATCTGGAACGACAGGAGAGTGCGGCTCCGTTTCTTTCAATTTGTTTCCACAGTCGGGAAATGGACAGTAAACGGCATACTGCGGAACTTCACGCTGACATTTAGGGCATTTATTCATTAAATTATCTTCCTCTACTTCCGTTCCTCAATCTTCCAGAAAACGGCCCTGCGAAAGAACTTCGCCGAAGTTTTCTATTTCACGGAAATGTCCGCAATTTCCCAGAAGCGGCTCGTAAGCCGAACGAAAACGCGGCTGGCAAAAGACGTCCAGCATAATATGATTTTCTTCAAGTAATTTGGCTATTGCCGTAATATCCAGGTTCCCATCTACCGTAGTCGGATGAAATTCCTGATCCGTAACAAGATAAAAACAGATAGCGTGTCCGTTCGAGTCTTTTTTTACTTTTGCGATTGCGGTTAATAATGCGTCCAGAGAGGATTCAGGCAAATCGCCTCCTTTGAAACGTGGAATTTGCGCAACGGACTCCTGAAATTGCGCGACGTCTTGAGTAAATTCTGTTTCAAATATCCAATCAGTCCCGTTTTTCGCATCTCCAAATCCAATTAATGCAAAACGCGGCTTCACCGCCTGTTGTTCAAGGCGAATTGCAAATTCACGGCATTTATCTTTCAGGGCATTAATGGAGGCGTCCATCGATTCCGTGGCGTCCATTAAAACGACAATGTCCGCAATGTCCGAGGTCTGAAATTGAAATTTATGCGGAACAAGCCGGAGTCCTTTTCGGCTCCATAATTCAACTTCAATCGGTTTGCCGGGCGTATAGTTCCAATTCCAGTGTTGAAAATCCCTGCCATCCCGCAGATAATCGTAAATCAATTCGGCTTTTTGTTCCTGAGACTGACGCTGACAGTAAACTCTTCCCGGCGAAAGAATTTTGTATGCGATTTCGATTTGTCCCTGATTACCGGCGTTTTGCACTACGGAAATCTCGTCCAGGACCGCGTATCGACCGACCAGAAAATAATGAATTTTTTGAAGAATTATTGCGAGAAAAATCAATCCAAGAAGAAAAACGAAAATCCAGACCAAAAATCTTCTGCCCATTCGGAGCGCGTCGGAATTTAATCGTGATTTCAGAGCCAAAAGCTGTTCGAGATACTCGGAGTGTTCCCCCTGACAAATTTCACGATCGCTCGCTTGTCCCGTTTCCATAACCGTATTCTGTTCCAAGACGGTTTGATCGCCCGCCTCGCCGTTTTCGGGAACAGGAATATCTTTAACTGTTTCTGTCATATGAAATCCTAATTTTTCAGAAGTGAATCTTTGCGTTTCTGAATTTTTTGGAGAAGTTTTCCTTCAGCCAGCTCTTCCGCCTGCTGATAAAATGAAATCGCCAGCGTCTTTCTGCCTTCCTTTTCCGCCGCGTAACCTTTTTTCGCTAAAATCAGCGCGGGATTATTTTTTTCCGAAAGTTTTTTTTCCGTCCTCGCGTCGGATTGGCCGACGGAGGGAGGGGGATTGGGAGAAACTTTCAAAGAAAGACTCAATTCACTGTTAAGCGTTTGAGACTCGGCTTTGGGGGAACTTCCTTCGTTGATTTCGACGGAAGACAGATTAAGCGATTGCTGAAGGATTTGACGCCGTTCGGATTCGTCGTTTTCCGCGGTGCGAACCTGAATCTGCGAGCGAATACCGTCGCGCACGTTCATCATTCCGGAAAAATTTTTATCCGATTTCGGTTCGGAAATCCGTTCGCGTCGTTGCTGAAAACGATCTTCCGGAGATAAAGAGACGCCCGAACGCCGAACTCCAGGAGTCGAGGGCGAATTAAGAATCTGTTCGTCCATCTCATGAAGATCAATGATTTGAACGGATGCGTTCATCGTTGAAGTTGAGGCGGTTGAACCATAAGAACGGTTTTGAAACGGCAGAATTGGTGCGCCCGACGAATTACTTCCGGAAGAAACGCGCGAAATACCGGCTGTATTTATGCCGCCGCCGTCGGGAACCGCAACGGTTGTGGACGCGCTCATGCGCTGGTAGGAAGGCAACCGAACCGTCTGCGCAGAACAGAAGAGAACGTTGAAAATCGTGGAAAATAACAAAAAAAGAAAGTATGGAAGTTTTTGGATATTTTTCATAATCTTTGCCTTTGTTAAAATTTAAGGAAAGACTTTTCTTTCTTTATTCGTTGAGTATTTAAAGCCGACGCCGGAGGAAATTCCTCCGGCGTAAATTATTGAACAGGTAATTTCAAAAATCAATAAAGACTTTTGTACGATTCGCGATTATTCTGTTCCCAGAGCATGCGCGGCCCGACGACAAAGTCCACGATTGGTTCTTTATCCCACTCAAAGAGAAGCCGACGATCGACCTTGCCCTCGGAATTGGTTTTGAATTCCATCAAATGAACGTTGTCGGTATTGTCGGAGTCGCGCATTGCGACGACAACGCCGGAATTCGGAGCGGTTTCAGCTTTTCCCGCCGGAGGCGCAAAGGAGAGGAGTCCCTGCTCGTAGAAGAATTTTCCCGCCGGAAGTTCGTAACGGGTTACTTCATTCTCGCCTTCCATCAGGACAATCTGATTATTTCCCTGGGTAGCGGCCCAGCGGTCGCTGATTGGATCCGCCGCGACGCCGCCGGCTTCCGGAAGAACCGGAGTACTGCTGGTTAAAGCGGCATTGCCGGAGAATCGATAAATACCCTTGCTCGCTTTATTGCCGAAAAGGATAGCCTTGTCGCGCCCAAGAGCGACGGACATGTCTTTATTATCCATGCCCTCGATTCCTTCGATTTTTTTGTAGACGTCAAGAGATTTTCCTTGGGTGTTGGAAAGGGTGATCGTGTCGGTCATGTCGTCGACGAGCACCATCGTGTCGCTGTTCGGTCCCATTGCGACGTCGACGGGATGAGCCATTTTAGCGTCCTGTTCCAGGATCGGCTCGACGATACCGCCGTCGCTGATACGATGTACTTTTCCGCCCTGACGCGGCGAGACGCAGACCAGACCGTGTTCGCGGTGGAGGGCGATACCCGTGGCGGTTTGCGGCAGATTAACGACGCCGAGGACGCGCCCCTGTTCGTCAACCTGATAAACTTTACCCGGAGAATTTTCATCGCCGCAGGAAATGTAAAGAACCATGCCGGGAGCCGTATCAATCGGAGCAAAAGTCGCGTCTCCAAGATTGGCTGGGACGTCTCCGCCGCCTCCGCCGCCATAACCGTAGCCTCCTCCTCCGCCGTAACCGTAACCCTGACCCGGGTTAAAGTACGGAAGCTGCGGATTCCAATAAGGGATCTGCGGATTATAGACGAGAAGATCCGGACCGTAAATAACGGGGACTTTCGGGAGTTTCATTTTCGGGGCCAGATTACGAACGCGCTGACGGTACTGGGGCG
The DNA here is from genome assembly GCA_964635645.1 of uncultured Planctomycetaceae bacterium. Lineage (GTDB taxonomy): Bacteria > Planctomycetota > Planctomycetia > Pirellulales > Thermoguttaceae > RGIG3701. The sequence continues at coordinate 3,494 of CAZWOV010000194.1, forward strand.
CCAGGTTGGTGAAATTGCTCATGCTGCCATTGCCGCCTGCGCCGGGACCTTCGCCGGGTTTAAAATTGGGTTCTTTTTCGTCGGGACCTTCTTCCGGACCTTCTCCTTCGGCTTCATCGCAACCGCAGGCGTCTCCGGAACCATCGCCGGGACCGTTGCCGCACCCGTCGCCAGATCCGGATCCGTCGCCGGGCCCGGAACCATCTCCGGAACCCATACCGTCGCCGCTTCCTGGACCGACGCCGACGCCGGGACCGTAACCGTAACCTACTCCGTAACCGGAACCAAAGCCGCCGACTCCGGCCGTGTCGCCCATGGCCACGGTGCCAGCCATTCCAAGAGTGCGTCCGAGCGGGTCGATATCCCATGGACCGGCTACCGCGTCAACCGCTCCGCCTCCGGCGGCGCCGCCAACACCGCCAACGCCACCAACTCCGGCTCCGACATGGTCTACGCCGTCGCCGTGGTGGATATGGTGAACCGTTCCGTCGCCGTGATGCACGACTCCAACGCCGCCGTGATGTACGACGCCGACTCCATCGTGTACGACGGCTCCGCCGTGGTGAACAACCGCGTCGCCGTGGTGGACGACAACGCCGTCGTTATCGTGAACGACAACGCGATCGCGATCGTCGATCACGCGAACGTCCCGTTCCACAACGCCGTCGTGAATGACGACGGGATCATGTTTAACAATTGCCGTATGTTCAACAACAGGATGTTCCACGACGACGTCCGGATTTTGCACGACAACGGGCTGAACAGGAGTTTCCTGGACGGCAACCGCTTCAGGAGCCGCGTCGACTGGGGCTTCTTTCTGGAAAAGCGGGATTTTGACTTCGCCGTTTTCAAGATAACGGCCAATCATATTGGACCAGTCGCCTTCAAAGACCACAAGACTTTGTTTGGGATTATATCCAGCCGGCTGAGCGATCTCTTCGCCTTGTTCGTTTACGACTTTAAATTTGTTCCAGTTTGGGGCGTTTCCAGTCACGTCAAGGGTCACGTGAAGGAATTTACCGGCGTTTTCGGCCGTAGCCGTTTCACTGGGTGCGGGGGAAGCCTGTTTTGTGACGGTGCGAACTTCCCAGTCCGCGGCGTTTGCCGCAGAGGCGATCGCTACCAGGCACCCTCCGATCATCAACTGGATGGTCCTTTTCATGGTTTTACTCCTGAAAATGATAAGTAAATAAAAATCCGGATTGGGTCCGACAATTAATTTATTAAAATCAACGACGCGACTCAAAAGTTCTTTCAATTCTCACAAAATACAGTTTAACACGCTTTTATCAAAAAATCAACGGTTTCCCACAAAAATTTTTCAAATTTTTTCAAAAAAAAGTAAAAAAAACCTAGAAAAAGGGAAATTTTGAACAGAAAATGTTGCTTATTTTAATTTTGAGGGAAATTTCAGGAAATAATTTTACTTTCGGAGCGGGCGTCTTTCTGTTTTTGGGAGTCGTTCTGGAAAATTTTCAGTAAAAATTATCGGTGGTCCTGTTCAAAAGATTAAAAAGAGCTATAATTAAAGAAAGAGCGGAGATTTTGTACGGCGTTACGCTGGTCCCGTTGATTTTCTATATTTAAAAGATATCCACAAGCATGAGGTTTTCAAAATGTACGACTTGAAACCTACGAAAGATTTTTTCATTGGTCTTGATTCCGACGGATGTATTTTTGACACTATGGAGATCAAGCAGAAAGAATGCTTTACGCCGAATACCATTAAATACTTCGGTCTTCAGGGCGTTAGCAAATACGCTCGGGAGGCGTGTGAATTTGTGAATCTCTACAGTCAGAGTCGGGGTATTAATCGTTTCCCGGCGCTTATCGAGGAGCTGGAATGGACCGCGTCCCGTCCGGAGGTCGTTGCGCGCGGCGTTAAAATTACGGTTCCGCAGGCGTTGAAGGATTGGGTTGCCCGCGAATCGCGTCTTGGCAATCCCGCGCTGGCGGAGGAAGTGAAAAAAAATCCGTCTCCCGAGATGGAAAACGTTCTGGCGTGGTCGTTGGCGGTTAATCAAACCGTTGCCGACATGGTTTACGGCGTTCCGCCTTTTCCGTATGTGCGCGAGTGTCTTCAGAAAATGCATGAATTTGCCGACGCTCTCGTCGTCAGTCAAACGCCGAACGAAGCTCTTGTCCGCGAATGGCGCGAACACGATATCGAGCGGTATGTTACAGAAATCTGCGGTCAGGAATACGGGACGAAGAAGGAAGTTCTCTCTAACGCCGTGAAATACGCGTCGGACCACGTTCTGATGGTCGGAGACGCGCCCGGCGATTTTAAGGCGGCAAAGGCAAACAACACGCTTTTCTATCCTATTAATCCTGGGGCGGAAGAGGCGAGCTGGAAACGTCTTTTCGAAGAGGGACTCGATCGTTTCTTTAACGGTTCTTTTGCCGGGG
>CAZWOV010000195.1:0-5892 GCA_964635645.1 uncultured Planctomycetaceae bacterium
AGACATCCGGCCAGAATCATCAGAAGACTGATGACGATGGCGAATTTCGGTCGTTGAATAAAAATACCAGAAATCATCGTTCAGTCCTTTCAATTTTCAGAAGGCTGTTCATTGGAAACCGGGTTTTCGTCGGCGGGAATCTGCTCTGAAGTATTTTCCGAATCAGGAGCCGCTTTTTCCTCCGCGTTCGGAGTCGGAGCGCCGCCCACGACGCCCGTAACGTTCAGCGGAGCCTGTTCAGCGGTCATGCCGGTTGGAAGGGCAAGATTGACCCTGGGTTGGACTCCGGGCATCATGATGATTTTATGTGCGCCGGACGTGACGACGACTTCGCCTTCGCGAACCGTCAGAGAGAGATTGTCGTTCGGCATAATCGCCTGATAGAGTTCGGTTGCCGGACCGAGTTCAACGCGGCGCGGTTCGACCAGATTGCCGTTGCCGACGACGTAAACGAACGTTCCCTGCTGATCGTGTTGAATCGCCGTATTACGGACGAACGCGCACTTTTCAGTTCCAAGTTTCGTTACGATAACGCGGCACAGACCGCCGGGATTGAAATTCTCGTGTTCGTTATCAATCGTAGCCCAGAGGTAGACGGATCCCATATTGGTGTGAACCGAGTTGTCGAGGAAGATCATGTTCTTGCCGTCTTCGTCCGTTTTGATCGCAAACTTTTCTTTTTCTTCGCCGTTCGCTTCGTTTGGATTTTTATTCAGGAGCTGAACTTCCACTTTGATCTGGTGGTTTTGAAGATTCTGAACGTTGCCGAAAACTTCGGCGAAGTCCTGTTCGCTCATGGAGAAGCGAACGTAAACGGGACTCATCTGCGTGACGGTGATCAGGGCTCCGGTAGACGGCGTGACGTAATTGCCGAGCGTGGCGCTGGTGCGTCCGGCGCGTCCGGATACGTCGGACGTTACTACGGTGTATTTATTGTCAAATTCGGCCAGTTCCAGATTCGCCTTTGCGACGTCGAGCGAGGCGCGGGCGCTTCCGAGAGTCCCTTCGGCCGCCTGGAGAGCGGCGCGGGCGCTTTCCAGCGAGGCGACGGCGCTTTTCACGCTGGTTTCGGCGTTTTCATAGGAATCCTTGGAAACTGCCGCCGCGGGAGATTCAATCTGCGCGACCATTTCGTTGATGGCGTGAAGTCCATTCAGAATGGATTCGCTGTTCAGATCGGCTTTCAGAATGGCAAGAAACGGCTCGCGGAATTTTTCGTTATCGCCGCAGTACAGGCGCGTGTTGCGAATGTAGTTGTTCAGCGCGTAACGTAATTTCGCTTCCAGATCTTTCACCGTAGCCGTCGCGGATTTCAGATTCGCTTCGCTCGTTTTAATATTGGCTTCGCTTGTCGCGACGCTGGCAACCGCGGACGCAAGATTTGCCTTATAGACGGTATCTTCAATTTTGAAGAGCTGTTCGCCCGCTTTAACGTTTTGTCCTTCGGCAACGTTCATTTCCATAATTTTACCGCTAACCCGGGCGACGACGTCAACGGACTCAATCGCTTCAAAAGTACCGACGTACTTCTTGATCGTTTCCGGGATTCTGGCCTCTGTTTTTTCGGCCGTCACCAGAGCCGCCATATCGGCGAGACCCGGTTGCGCCGCCGACGCCTGTTCTTCGGCCTTCTTGCAGGCTGTCAAAAGAAAGCATTGTGAAATGAGGACTGCGCTCAAAATGAAATAAAACGATTTGTGAGCCATTTAGTAATCTCCTGATTGCGTGTTTCAATAATGAAACGCCATTAGCAATAAGCACAAAATAGATTAGATATGAATTATAGCAAAATTTCAAATCTTGTCAATACGTAATAGTTATTAAAAAATAAGATTTTTTAAGAATATCTTTCGTTCTGTTGCTTTTGTTGGTTCAGCAACGTAGTTTTTTGGAAAATTTTTTACTGAAAGTTTGACGTTGCCGCGGGAATAAAGAGACGGCGGTCCAGCGTGAATTTTTTTGCGGATTTTTGTTTTGTTTTTCAGACTTTAATTTTTCTTTTAAAATATTTCAAATTTTATGAAATTTTTGGGAAAAATGTTGGGAATGAGGTGATTTTCTGGTTTTTTCTATTGCTATTTTTCTCTATTTTCTCTATACTCGACCAACCTATGAATAAACAAATACAGTTGTCCATTTCTGTTCTTTCAAATTTCGGCGCGGAAATTTTCTGCGTTCGTTCAGGGAAAATACGCTTTTTTTTCAAAACCTTCTTTTTCCAGTTTCTGATTCTGTTTCTGACTGTCGGCTCCGTTTTCTGTTTGTCCGAAGAGCGCGCGGCGGAGGACGTTTCAGATTCCGTATTTGAAAATCGTTTTTCCGGATTAAATCCGGATTGGAGTTTCGCTTCTTCTCCGGAGACGGATTCTGTGCCGCGAAGTATTTTCGGCGAAAATAACTCCGTCGGCGGGTTCGCGGATTCCTGGGGTATGGGAACGTCCTTTTTTTCAGAATCTGCCGAAATGGGCGGCGAATATCGCGCGGCGTTTGTTCCGACTATTACGGATAATTCGGGAATGACGTATCCTCGCGAGACGGATCTTGGTTTGGCGACGATTCATTCCGGAAAACACTCCCGGCGCCGGGTTGGCGCGAACACGGTGCATATTCTTGAAGGCGGCTGCCGACTTGTTCAGGGGAAAGATTCGTTTCAGTCTGAAAAGATGGTCGTTTGGGTCGGTCCGCTTCAGTTTAACGCTTCCGACGAGTCGACCGTGTACCCGATTCTTGTTTATCTTGAGGAAAATGTTGAAATCAGTTTTGTGACGTCGCGTACGACTTCCCGCGTTAAAGGTCGGACGTGGGCGGGGCGTCTTTCAAGCGAGAGAGAGCCGTTATTTCTGTCGGAAGCGGTTGAAGATGAAAAAGAGATTGGTCGTGAGACGAACGAGCTTTACGTTCGAGGCGAAAAGGCGATGTTTCGTCCTGCGCGGCTTCTTCTGACGCAGTGGAAAGCGGATTCCGCGCCGCAGGGTATTTCGGCAGGACTACCGACCGAGACCGAGCCGGAACTGCCGATTCAGAAAACGAACGGCGAGGTAGTCGCGGCGAATCAAACTCTTTATTCTGATGTTTCGCAGGATTACGCGCACGTTCTTTCAACGGAAGGAAAAATTACGGCGGGGGACGTTTCTGCATTTGATCCAAACAGTCTGATTCCGGGATCGCAAAAAATCAGCTTTTATCAGCGGAACGACGTTGATATGAACATGCATTTTCTGAAAAACGAACAGACGGGCAGGACAATTGTCATTTTTAACCAGGGAGTCACGCTTTTAATTGACGGCGAGGAAAAGAATCTTAAAGAGAAACTTAAAAAAGATTTCAGTCTTGACAAATTGAAATCTCTCCAGATTGGAACGATTGACATTTCGGCGGACCGTCTTGTTCTCTGGTCTGATTCCGATATTTCCGATTTGAGTCAAGATCACTCTCTGGACGTCTCCAAGGTGCACCTTGAACTTTATCTTGAAGGAAACATTATTTTCCGGCAGGGAGAACAGGAAATTTACGCCGAGAGAATGTATTTTGACGTTTCTACGCGGCGCGGTTTGATTCGCGAGGCGGAAGTTTTCGCGACTATTCCCAATGCGGAAGGTCTGATTCGTCTTCGAGCGGAAGAAATCCGCATACCGAATGAAGGGGAAATGGTTGCGAACGACGCCTTTGTGACGACTAGCCGTATCGGGGACCCCCTTTATCGTTTTCAGATGGGGCAGTTAATGCTTCAAAGTCAGAAAATGCCGCGTAAAAACCCTTTCACCGGGCAAGTCCAGATAGATCCGACGACAGGGGAACCGATTATTGACGCGAAAAAGAAATTAGTAGCGCGGCGAACGATGGTCAAGGTTGGAGACGCTCCGATTTTCTATCTTCCTTATTTTGCGGCGCCGATGGATTCTCCTTCCCAAATTATCAATAAATTTTCGATTCGAAACGACTCTATTTTTGGTTTCCAGCCGATGATAGGGGTGGACGCTTATCGTTTGTTTGGTATCGAGCGTCCGTGGAAAGGAACCAGTTGGGACCTGAACGGTTTTTACTATACGAAACGCGGGCCGGGAATGGGTACGGAATTTTCTTACGACCGGCGCGGGGAAGGGATGGATATTCCGCTTGGTCCTCTTTCTGGAAAAGGAAAGGGTAATTTTGAATTTTGGGGTATTTACGATACGGGGGAAGATAATCTCGGTTTGGATCGACGTCATTTGACGCCTGAAAAGGAATTTCGATATCAGATTTTCGGTCGGCATCGCGGTACGTTCGGGAACGACTGGGAACTTCGTTTCCAGTTGGGAATTTTAAGCGACCGAAATTTTCAGGAAGAGTATTTCCAGCGCAGCTGGTATGAAGAACCGGACCGCGCGACTCAAATTGAAATCCGAAAATCAGAAGAGAACAAGACGCTGTCTCTTTGGGCGGACGTTCGAACGAACGATTTTCACACTCAGACTGAGCGTATTCCCCAGCTTGATTTTTACTGGTTGGGACAGCCTTTACTGAACGACGCGTTGACGTGGAATTCTTACTCTCAGATCGGTTACGTTCATCTGTTTCCAGATACGGCTCCCAAAGATCCGAATGATCGCGCCCTCTGGCGTCTCCTTTCATGGGAAGAAGAACGTAAGGGAATTCGGACTTCAACGCGGCATGAAATCAGTTACCCTTTCCAGCTTGGTTCGGTAAAACTGGTTCCGTTTGCTCTTGGAGAAATTGCGTACTGGGGAGAAGATCTTCAGGGCGAAGACGCCAGCCGGGTTTACGGACAGGCAGGCTTTCGGGCGACGCTTCCGATGTGGCGGTATTTTAACTGGCAGAATAGACTTTTCAACGTCAACGGTATTATGCACAAGATAGAGTTTGACGTTGAAGCGATGGTTGCCGGCGCCGATAAAAGCGTGGATGAACTTCCGCTTTACGATTTGCCGGACGATCGTTCCCTGCTGGATTTCTCGCATCATATGAGTTCCACGATTTTCAACGGTTTGCCAATTCCGGAAAAATATCAGCTTCGGAGCTATGCCGTTCGAAGTAATCTCGGCGGCTGGGTTACTGCCAATACGGAACTGGCGGACGATCTGGCGCTTATTCGTTTCGGTATGCACCATCGTTGGCAGACTAAACGCGGAATGCCGGGTAAAGAGAGAATTATCGACTGGATTACATTCGATACGAATTTTAATATTTACCCGGACCCGGATCGGGATAATTTTGGAGCCGCGATTGGTCTTTTAGATTACGATTTGCGCTGGTATCCGGGCGATCGTCTGATGCTCTATTCTTCCGGAATGTTTGATTTTTTCTCGGATGGAATACGAATGGTCGATATCGGCGCGGTAATGGATCGTCCGGGAAAAGGTTCTGTTTTTACGAGTCTTCACTATCTGACGGGGTGTGTGGAGAATGTGGTTATGCGCATTGGATTCAACTACCGAATGTCTGAAAAATGGACGTCGACGTTCGTCAGTACGTTTGACGTTTCCGGAAAAGGAAATATCGGCGAAGGCGTCAGCCTGACTCGAGTAGGGGAATCGTTCCTTTTTACGACGGGCCTTTCCTACGACGCGCCGTCGGATAATTTCTCCATTCACTTTGCTCTTGAACCGCGTTTTGGTAAGAAGGGAAATACCGCCAGGCTCTTCAATATCGCGCCGCCTGGAGTCGACGGTATCGATTAAAAACAGAATCCCGCCAACTTTGGATATTTCAGTCGGCGGGATTCTGTTTGTCTGAAAGACGCGAAACGGAAACGGGACGTTTTCATTTCGCGTTGCGTCTATTGAACGTTTATTCTTCGATTCGGATCGATTTTGCTTTGAGAACCGTTCCGTCCGGCATGTTAAAGTCCAGTTCTCCGAAGTTGGCGACGACGCGGAGACCGTTAGCGAACGT
>CAZWOV010000196.1:0-5868 GCA_964635645.1 uncultured Planctomycetaceae bacterium
AATACGATTTTGTCGGCGTTCAGGAAGCGATTATTACGGAAAAGCCGGATCTGAATCAGGTGGAAGACCTTAAGAGACTTCTGCCGGAGTACGGGCTTTTGACGCGGTCGCGTATGGTTTCGACTACGGAAGGCGAGTCGACGCCGATTCTCTGGCGTAAGGATCGATGGGAAATGGACGAAAAGGAGCACGGCGTTTTCTGGCTTTCCGATACGCCCGACGTTCCGCAGTCGATTACCTGGGGCAACGCCTGCCCGAGAACCGTCGTTTGGGGAAAATTTCATGAGATTAAAGAGGGGAAACGTTCGGGGCGCGTCGTTTATTTCATCAACACGCATTTTGACCATGTGAGCGAGAAAGCCCGTCAGTTGGCCGCCCTCCAGATTGCCGATTTTATCGCGAAAAACGTGAAGGAAGGCGAAGCCGCGTTTGTCACCGGAGATTTTAACTGCGGCGAAAATTCTCAGGCGATCCGTTATCTCGCTGGAAAAGAAGCGGAGATTCAGGCCGAAGATGTGAAAAGCCCGATTGCGATGGTCGATACGTTCCGCGTTGCGAATCCCGACGAAAAAGACGTTCAGACTTTTCACGGATACCGCGATTTGAAATACGCTGAAAAAATCGACTATATTTTCATGTTTGGCGATTTGAAGGTCAAGTCCGCCAAAATCATTCGCGAGAAAAAGGAAATGTATCCGTCGGATCATTTTCCAATTAACGCGATTGTCGAATGGGAATAGTTAAGAGACGGCAATTCGTTGAACGCAAAGCAGACGCGATGTGAAAAGCGTCTGTTTTTTTATGCCGTTTGCGGTTTCTGTTTTCTGTTTGTCGTTTGCGGTTTGCCGATAAGGTTGATTGCGAAACGAGGGCGCCGGAACTTTAACGGGGAATTACTCCGAGTATGGCGGCAGTTTTTTCTTCCGGGATTGATTTAAAATAAAACGGGGCTGTTTTAGTAGATAAAATGGGTATTTGAGGAAAAAATTTCCAGATTATTGGGAAATTTTAGAGAGTTTCGGCGGATTTTGACGATTCTTTTTAAAAGATGGAGTATACTAGTTCGTAATAATGCGCGTATTTTGCGGAAACGTTCGAAACGGAGACGTTTCTTCTTTTTTGCGCCCCGCGGACTGAATGAAATTTAGCGCGAACGGCGCGCGGTCAGAACGCGGATATTTTTCTGAAATTAAGCGTAGGAGTTCCGTTTCCGTCCATTTTTCGGCGTTGGAATTCCTGAAAGTTATTGAAACCGGTTTTTCCGAAAGTGAGATAAAATGTTCCTGAACAAGAAAAAATCTTTTCGTTTTTTGTCAGCTTGTCATTCAAACTGTAAAGCGAATAAACCGCGTAAATCGAGTCTGGAGTCTCTTGAAGTCCGTCAGATGCTTTCGGCCGTAGGTTTCAGCTCGGAAAATCTGGTGGAATCGAATATGTTTCAGGCGGTTTTCGGCAATGAATTGGACTCGGGAGACGCTTCGGAACGCTACATTATTCTGAATATTGCCGCGGCGGACGGCGGCGAATTTAATCCGGAGGATTTGAGTATCTGGGATTCCGAAGACCGGGAAACGTCAATACTGGCGTCCAAAGTGGAAAACGGCGTCGCGTCGATTCTCGCGAAATACGCGCTTGGCGAAACGTATGTTTTTCAGCTTGGAGAGAATAAATCCGGGGAGGGCGAAGATCCGGCCTTTAACGTTTTGTTTACGCTCGTGGGCGATATCGACGGCGACGGAGAGTTTACGTCGGAAGAGTACTACGCGCTGTTCGGGGAGGTTCAGAAAGGTTGCGGCGTAAACCAGCGGTTCATTTCCATGTTTCAAAACATTTACGGCGTGGATATTACGGGCGACCATTTCGACGCGATCTACGACGTCGAGGGTAACGGAAAGATTACTCAAAATACGTTCGATACCGTTATTGCGCCGAATTTCGTTTCTAAATTTATCCTGACGCAGGAAATCACGACGGTTCCTCTCATTTATGATTTGAAAGTGAACGGGACCGTTCCAGAGTCGGCGCCCGGTCAGAAATATTCTTTTGCCACAAGGGAATCGGAATCGCTTGTTTTTTCCGGAACGACGGAAGCGCAGGACGCGCTTGTTACGTGGACGGACGGCGGCGGAAAAGTTTACTCGGGCAAACTGGACCTGCGCGAATCCGGTTCGCTCGTTTTGACGAACGAGGCGGATGAGGAAGACTCGGTAGTTCTTGAATACGAAATACTGAAAGACGGAAGTTTCACGCTTTCTTTCCCGAAAGATTTTGTCTGCGACGGGAATATTCAGATCGAGCTGTGGAGCGATCCGGAGCATACGATGAAATCGAATACGTACCGGTTTTTCATAGATCTGACGGAGCCGGAACTGGCGGCGGACGACGCGAAAGTTAAGGACGTCGAAGTAAATAAGGAGGACGGCGTTTACTACGTAAAGTCCGGAGAGTTTACGCTTGTCGTTTCGATGAAAGCCGCGGAAGGGGCGACTTTGAAATCGTTGATTGCCGCGGCGGAAAAGGCTGAAGAGGGTTTTTACGTCCGCGTTACGGATAAAGAAGGGAACGAGATTGCCCGACGCCGACTTGATAAATCGCTGTTTCAGGAAGACGAAAAGGGAAATCTTACGATCGGCGAGGCGGAAATTCCCGTCGAGTTGCCGGAAGGCGAGTATGTTTTGTCGGTTGCCGTTACGGATCTGGCGGGAAATATTTACGGAGAGACTACGGTGGAGATCTGCGTTACCGTAGACGAAACGGCTCCCGATTTGGAGATCGAGGGATATTCTCCCGATTTTAACTATGAAGATAAAGAGAACTACGACGCGATGCTTACGGAGAAAAGCTCCGCGACGCTTACCGCGGCGCCGAAGGACGCTCATGGAACTGCCGTTTCCTGCGCGCTGAACGGGAAAGCCGTGGAACCGAAGGAAAAGGATTCCCTGACCTGGGAGCTGGAACTTGCGGGAGGTCTGAATACGATCGTTTTCACCGCGACGGACGCCGCGGGCAACGTTACGGAAAAGACGTGCCGGATTTACTGCGCGAAAGCTCTTGAATTGACGGAAGACGGGGAAAATCTGCAAAAAGAAGGTTTCGCGCAGAGATATTCGGGAAGCAATTCGTCGAAAACGATCGATTTGTATTCGCTGTTTTCCTATGATTCGGGATTAACGTTTAAGGTTTCCGCGTCGGATTCCACGCTCGTGACTCCAGTGGCGTTTGGTTCTGGAATTTTAGCGTTCAAATTCCATAAAACGCCGGCGGAAGGCGAAAAACTATCCGCCGAAATTACGGTTACGGCCGAGAACGCCCTTGGAAAAACCTGTTCGTTGAGTTTCAATCTGACGTATTTGCAGTTGGCGAACGTGGAGTACCTGGAGGATTTGGAGGTAGAAAACGACGTTGCGGACGCGTCTTTTGCCAAACTGGACCATATTGTCGCGCAGGATTCGATCGTTCTTTCCGGAAAATTGACGGTACCGGAAGATTCGGACGGCGCGGTTCTGAATATCAAATGCGGCAAGACGGAAATCTGCTCCGGCCTGGACATGAGCGGGAGCTTTGAGAATGGGAACGTCAAGTATGAATACGATTCGGAAACCGGGACTTTTACGCTGACCGTTTCGGAGCTTGAAGACGGCGAATACGTTATTCAGGCGCAGGACGCCAGTCTGGACGAGACGCTGATTCAGGAGTTGAGCGTCTGGGTAGACACGACGAAGCCGGGTCTGACTCCGTCCATCTCGTCGCCGTCGAACGCCGTGACGGAAAATCCGAAATTTACGGTTAAGACGACCGGCGCGTTGAATTCGCAGGACCTCAAAACCGGCGCGAAACTTGAGATTTACGTTTCCAAAACCGACGGCGGCGAAATGAAACTTTACGCGTCGGCGACGTACGATTCCGCCAAAGGTTCCTTTGGCGAATTGGAATACGCGGCGGACGAACTTGCCGAAGGCGTCTGGCTTTTCACGAGTAAGGTTCTGGACGCGGCGGGCAATGAAACGGCCGGCAATTCCCTGACGATTTACTTTGACGTAACGGCGCCGGTTATTTCCATTCCGGAGTACGTTGAAAACTATCATTTTGAAGATAAAGAATCGTTCGACTCGATGAAAGTCGATTCTCCCGACTTTTCGCTGACCGTTTCCGTAACGGACTCGTCGAAAACGGCGATTACGTGCTCGCAGAACGGAAAGGAAATTTCCGCGGTTTCCCAGGACGGTTCGGAATACGTTTTTGATTTTACCCTTAAAAGCGGAATGAACGAGATTCTTTTCACCGTAACGGATTCCGCGGGGCTGAAAACGACAAAACTCTGCCGCGTGTACTGCGAAGAAGGGGTGGAGTTGACTGAAGCCGGGAAGGAACTTCAGGAAAAAGGTTTCGTCCAGGAATACTCCGAAGATCCGGAAAAATACGCCGCGATTGATCTTACGAAAATGTTCAATTATGGGAATAATTTGAGCTTTAAGGTAACTTCCAGCGACGGTTCCGTCGTCCGCGTCGCGGTGGATGAAAACGGAATTTTGAGTTTCGCGTATCCGACGGCGCCTGAAATTGGGCGGAAGCTGACTTCCGAAATCGTAGTAGAAGCGGAAAATTCGCTTGGAAGCGTTGCGGAACTTCGGTTTACGCTGACTTACGCGCGGTTTGTGGAAATTTTTCAGGACGTAACGATTGAAAACGACTATGCCGAAACGTCTCTGGCCGACGTCGAACACATTATTAATCAGAACGTTTTGAAAATGAGCGGAACGGTCAATTTGCCGGAAAGCCAGGATCGGATGCTTTTGAGGATTCGTCATGATTCGGAAATCGTCTTTGCCGATATTGATCCGACGCGGTCCCAAAGCGGCGAGGGATTTGAATATGTTTACGATTCGGAAAGCGGAACGTTCACTTTGACGCTTACGGACGTTTCAGACGGTCTTTTCACGTTTGAGCTTCTGGTTGACGGCGCGGAAGACGTCTCGCAGGAAATTTCGGTTATCGCGGACACGAAACAGCCGGAGATTTCCGTGGAAATTTCCGTTCCGGCTTACGCGCAGGTTCCGCCGGAGGTTTCGCTGCGTTTGCTGGAAAGTCTTGATTTGAACGCGCAGGACGCGGCGCAGGGCGTCTGGATTGAAATTATTCTCGAAAATTCCGACGGCGACCAGGCCGTCTATGCGCGCGCGAAGTACGATTCGGCTTCCGGGACAATCGGCGAGTTGGAATACTCCAAAGCCGCGATTTTCGACGGGGCCTACGTTCTTTTCGCGCAGGCAATCGACGCCGCGGGAAATACGACGCGGGGCGGCAATTCCGTTTCGATGATTCTGGACAGCGTTAAACCGCAGATTAAAGTCGACGGCTATTCGCCGAATTATCATTGGGAAAATGAAGACGAATTTGATTCCATGTTCGTGAAGAAACGGACGCTTGAATTGACGGTCGGCGTTACGGACGAGAATCCGGACTCGCTTCTCTGTTCCGTAAACGGCGAAACGGTGGAAGGAACGGCAAACGACGACGGGACCGCGACGTTTATTCTGACCCTCGAGGAAGGGCTTAATACGATTCTGTTTACCGCGAAGGATAAGGCGGGAAATTCACGAACGCAAACGTGCCTGGTCGTTTGGGAAGATTCGCCGGAGATTACGGAGGAGGGACTTCTGCTTCAGGAAAACGGTCTGTTTCAGGCGGCCGGCATGGAGTCTTCCGCAAACAAAACGCTGGATTTGAATTTGCTGTTTGAATACGATGGAGAACTGGAATTTACGGCGACTTCCGACTCGCAGCTGATTCAGGCTGAAATTTCAGATTCGGGGATTCTGTCTTTCCGTTACCCCGAAGAGCTTGAGAGAAATGAAAAGATTGAAGCGA
>CAZWOV010000197.1:0-5845 GCA_964635645.1 uncultured Planctomycetaceae bacterium
TCAGAAAGGAATTATTTCGATTGCCCGTCGGAGTAAGGCGCCGATTTTACCATGCGTTATTCAGGGCGCGTACGAAGCTTTTCCAAGACATTCCAAATTCATGCGGCCGCATAAAATTACGATTACTTACGGCAAAGTGATTCCAGCCGAAGAAGTTCAGAATATGGAAGAAGAGAAATTACTTGTTTTTCTGCGTGGAATTATTGCCGAGATGTTGGGAGAAGAGCGGGAAATTTCAACGTTGGACGATAAATCGAGCGTTGAGTGAATCAGAAGAAACGACGCGCGGTTTGCGTAAAAACGGAGACGTTGGGAAACCTTATTTAAAAAATAACGTCGGGAAACCTGATTTTGAAAAATACCGTTGACTTTTTTACGGATTGAATAGAAAATATGACGCAAAAACCATGGATTGCGACGATTTTAACTACAGAGGAAAAACTTCCTGACCGACAGGGCGTTCTGAATGCGCTGAAAAAAGTTTCGGGTTACGAAACGCAGGAGTTTGAACTGATTTCGGAAGACGACGTGCATTTTGTTTTCCGGACGCGCAGCGCGATGTTGGCCGTGACGCTTACGGACGCGGTTTCGGATCCCGAGGCAAATTCGACGCCTCTTTCCGTTCTGAAGAAATCATGTTTTCGCGCATGGCATTGGGCGGAAGCCGCGATGAGCGTATCGCAGGCGTCGCGTCAGGTTCTCGCCGCTGTGTTGCCGGACGACGACGCGTTGGAGCCGTTAGACGCCGCGTTGCTTTTGACGGCGTTGACGTCCAGCGTTCTTAAGGTCATGCCGACGAACGGCGTTTACTGGAATAATTCTGGGATGGTTCACGAGCCGCTTTCTTTCATGCAGCATGCCGTTGGAATGAACCGTCTGGCAATCCCGGTAGAACTTTGGATTGAATTTCGGCTTTATCTCAATTCCGATCTTTCCCTTTCGATTGGCACGTGGGGGATGAATGCGTTCGGTCTGGCAGAGTTGGAGGTTTCCCGATCCCGCCGAGATTCTCAGTGGCTTTTGCGCTGGCTTTTCAATCTGGCTCATCTGATGCTTGAGAACGGGCCTCTTGATACGGATATGGAACATACTTTCGGACGTTCGGATCAGGAAAAGTTTCGTTTGACCTACGCGCGTTCGGCGCCGGAGATTGAACGCGATTCAATCGACGAAATTCTTAACGTTCAGTTTGAGGCGGCGGATAAAAACTGAGAAAATGAAAAACGGGCCGTCTGGAACGCGGGGAATGTCTGGACGTTAAAAAGAAATTTCGGCTAAAAAAACGTTCAGACGAATTAAATTTTTTGAAAATTTGCTGGAACTGCTTTAAAAAACGCCCGGTAAACGGTTTGCTCCCCTTGCTTTTTCAGCGGAATCGGGTAAAATGAAACGAGGAAAGCAAGTTATTCACCTTATTTTTTAAAGATCTCAAAACGCATGAAAACGATTAAAGTTGGTCTTGTTGGATTTGGTACCATTGGCGCCGGAGTAGCAAAGCTTCTGCTTCTTCAGAAAGAACGTATTGCTAAAAGAACAGGTTGCGACGTTCAGCTCGTAAAGATTGTCGATCTGGATACGGTTCGAGACCGCGGAATCCAGCTTCCGGAAGGAATGTTGACGAACGACTATCATGAAATTTTGAATGATCCCGAGATTTCCATTGTGGTTCAGCTTATCGGCGGGACCGGCGCCGAGCGGAAGATCATGTTGGAAATGATTGAAGCGGGCAAAAACATCGTAACGGCTAATAAAGCGCTTCTGGCGACGTACGGCGAGGAGATTTTCTGCGCGGCAAGAAAGAATGGCGTTTCCGTCGCTTTTGAAGCGGCCGTCGGCGGCGGTATTCCAATCATCGCGGCAATCAGCGAGTCGCTGGCGGCGAATGAGATAGAGTCGATTCATGCGATTCTTAACGGCACGTGCAATTTTATTCTGTCCAACATGGAAGAAAACGGGAGCGATTATGCGCCGACTCTTAAAGAAGCGCAGCGTCTTGGATTTGCGGAGGCAAATCCGGCAATGGACGTCGAAGGCTCCGATACCGCGCAGAAACTGGCGATTTTGTCCCACATCGCCTTTGGCGTTCAGCTTGATTGGAAGGATATTCCGAAAGACGGAATCGAAACCGTTTCAGGAACTGATTTTCGTTATGCGAAACTTCTTGGATACAGTATTAAGCTTCTGGCGATTGCGAATCGTATTAAGGGCGCGGACGGCGGGCGTGATAAGTTGGAATTGAGCGTCTGTCCGACTATGGTGAAAAAAGGATCGCCAATTGCGTCGGTCAGCGGCGCGTTCAATGCCGTGAGCGTGGTTGGCGACGCCGTGGACCATTCGTTTTATTATGGAAAGGGCGCCGGAGAAATGCCTACCGCCAGCGCCGTGGCGGCGGACGTTATCGATACGGCGGTTGGCAGAACGCGGATTACGTTCGACACGTTAAATCTCTGGAATCCGGAAAAAGACCGTTCGGAAAACATCGAGCTGGCGCGGGCGGAAGAGGTGACTGGGCGTTACTATCTGCGCGTGATGGTTGAGGATCGGGTCGGCGTTGTGGCGGAATTGACTGAAATTCTGAGTAAAGCGGGAATTTCGATTGGTTCATGCGTTCAGGAAAGCATGGAAGAAGATATTGTTCCGTTGATTATCATGACGCACGAGACGACGGAAGGCGCAATTAATGACGCAATCGACGCCATCAATCGGCTGGATTGCGTGAAAAGCGAAACCGTCCGTATGAGAATTTACGGTTAATCGGTTTCGTTCGTTCGGTTCGTTCGTTGGTTTTCATTGAAATATGAATTTGAAAACAGCGGAGGGAAATGCCGAGATGCGAACCGTGAATTTTATGGAATCGCAGACATAAACTGGAAACGGTTTTTGTCTGCGTATTTTATTTAAAAAAGTCTTTTTTCGGGAACGCGGACTTTCATTTCTGCGGGAAATTTTCAAAATGCTCTTGACGTCTTGTTTATCATGAACTATACTCTTTCATATTTTTTCTGAATTCATTTCTTTTGGGGCTGACAGGTCCGGAGTTTTTGATAAAATTTTATGTATAAATTATTCCTTTGTCTTCGATATTTGCGGACTCGATATATCGTACTGGCTTCAATTATCAGCGTCATGCTGGGAGTGGCGACAATGATTGTCGTCAACAGCGTTATGTCTGGATTTGCAAAAGAAATGCAGACGAGGATTCACGGAATACTTGGCGACGTGATGGTGACCAGTACCAGTTCGGACGGGTTTTACGATCCGGAAGGCCAGATGCAGAAAATCCGCGACGCGCTGGGAGACGAAGTGGTCGGAATGACTCCGATTTGTACGACGGTGGGCGTTTTGACGTACAAAACGCGCGTTCTGGATATGGACGGCTACGAACGTGAAGCTCAGTTGACGGAACAGGTATGCATCGTAGGAATTGACGAAGAGTCGAAAAACAGCGTGGGGGATTTTGGAAAATTTCTCCAGCATCCGGAAAATCGCAAACAGCTTTCATTTGCGTTGCGCGACTCCGGATACGATACGTTTGAGAATCAGAAAATGATACAGTCCCGCGGGCTTTTGAATAAAATCTTTCCGGGAGGAACTGGTAAAAAACCTGTTCACGAACGGGTAGAAATGAAAAACGCCGGTTGGAAACATCGGCTGGAGTATTATGGGGAACCGAAATCGGGAGTGGAGATCGTCACGAATCAGGAGCTTCACGTTGAATCAAAAAATACTGCGAACGAATCCTTGCCTACGATGAAGAAGGAGGGGGAAGAGTCGGTTTCTTTAGCGATGATGGATCCGAATCAGACGATTTTGCCGAAAAGCGATCACCCGATGGATAATCCGCCGGAACCGCCGACGCTCCATCCTGCGGAACGCGCCGTTGTTTCCGGGGATATTTCCGACCAGCGGAATGAAAATCAGATGGATTCCGAAAAAAAAGTCTTCGTAAATCCAATTTCACCATTTGACGCGCACCCCGCTTATTCGGAAACCGCAAAGTCTGATTTGCCTGAAAACCGTTTCATTGATTCGGCGAATGAAATCGTAAGTTCTGAAACGCCCGTTACGGATGAAAGTGAAAAAGGGATTGCCGAAGCGGAAACGTTTGAGGATGGAAACGGCGTGGAAGATCCTTTTGATCCATTCGGCGATTCCGTAGGTCAGGCGTTTGATCCGGAAAAAGAAACGCATCCGGGCGTTATTATTGGAATTGGCATGGCCATGTTTCGCAACTCGGAGGGAAAGGATAAATTTTATCTTTTGCCTGGACGCGACGTAATGCTGACTTTTCCGGACTGCAATATCAGACCGCAGGGAGTTTCCGGGCATTTTACCTGCGTTGATCTTTACGAAAGTAAAATGAGCGAGTATGACAGTCAGTTTGTGTTTGTTTCCATGAAGGAGATTCAGAAGCTGCGAGGAATGCCGAATAAAGCGAATCAAATTCAGATTCAGCTTCGCGAGGGAGCGGATCTTGACGCGGCGCGCGAAAAACTTCAAAAGGTTTTTGATCCGCAGCTCTTTGTCTGCAAGACGTGGCGCGACGATAAAATGCCGCTTCTTCAGGCCGTCGATATGGAAATAGCGATTCTGAACGTTCTTTTGTTCATGATCATCGCGGTAAGCGGTTTTGGAATTCTTGCGATTTTCTATATGGTCGTGACGGAAAAGACTCGAGATATCGGAATTCTCAAAGCTCTTGGCGCGTCCTCCTGGGGTATTATGAGTATTTTTCTAATGTATGGCTTGGCTCTGGGAATTGTCGGAGCTGGACTTGGGCTTTTACTGGGGCTTCTTTTTGTCCTGAATATCAATGAAATTGCCGATTTTCTGAGTTGGACGCTTGGTCATGAAGTTTTCTCGCCCGATATTTATTATTTTTACCAGATTCCGTATGATATTTCGCTTGCGACCGTTTGCGGAATCGTAGGCGGAGCGCTGATTATCGCGGTTTTAGCGAGCGTTTTTCCCGCCTGGCACGCGTCGCGTCTCCAGCCGGTGGAATCTCTGCGTTACGAATAAACCTGGAATTTATGAAAAGTTTTCCTGGACGGACTTGAGGAAGTTTAAGAAAAAACGGCTTAATTAATAGCGGATTAAAAATAATGGAAATGATGCAGGTACGCGGTCTGAAAAAATGTTTCACAAAGGGGCCGCACACGATACCGGTTCTTAAGGGAATAGACCTGGACGTTCATGAAGGAGAATATCTTTCAATTATCGGGCAGAGCGGTTCGGGAAAAAGTACGCTTCTTCACGTCATGGGGCTTTTGACTCATCCGAATGAAGGCGAAGTTATTTATCGCGGGCAACGTATCGACAATTCTTCCGATATGGAGCGGGATCGTCTTCGGAATAAAGATATTTCCATGATTTTTCAGTTTTATCATTTGCTCCCGGAACTGGATATTGTGGAAAATGTTCTCACGCCGATGATGATAGCGGAGGGGTACTGGAAATTTAAGCTTCGTCGTCGCGAACATCGCGAACGGGCGAAAATGCTTCTGGAACGAGTCGGATTGGCCCATCGTTTCAAGCACAGGCCCAACGAGCTTTCCGGCGGCGAAATGCAGAGAACGGCAATTGCGCGCGCATTGATTAATCAGCCGAAGATTCTTCTTGCGGATGAACCGACCGGGAATTTGGACCGCGCGACGGAGACCGGAATCATTAATCTTCTTCGCGGACTTAACGAAACAGAAAAACTCACGATCGTTCTGGTTACGCATAATCCGCTGATCGCCGTCGGCGCGGACCGGACGGTGACGTTGACGGACGGGATTCTGGAGTGAAACGGTATCCGGATGGCTGTTTCATTTTCCAGTTCCAAGGTTGCGAAGGAATT
>CAZWOV010000198.1:0-5841 GCA_964635645.1 uncultured Planctomycetaceae bacterium
CTTAGCGGTTTTGCTCAGTTGGATCTGTCTCAAAATGGATTCCAAAAAATGCAGCATGTCAAGGAAAAATGGACTAAGTATTTCGTAAACGCAGAGGAAATGGCGCTCATTCAAGAACTTCGTGCAGACAAGCATTTTGCCAAGTTTTCTGAATACGGCACAATCAATGTTGGAATAACCACAGGAAATAATGGCTACTTCTCCATTACGGAAGAAATATCTGAGCAATATCAGTTAAGCGGAGTAACGCTTCCTTTAATTGGTAGAAGTTCTCATGCACACGGAATATATTTCACAGCGGAAGATTGGGAGAATAACAAGGTTGCAGGAAAGCGTGCACGACTAATTAGCTTCCCTGATATTCCGTATACTGAATATCCAACCAGGCACAAAGAGTACATTTCGCTTGGTGAAGCGAATGGCGAACACGAAGGTTACAAATGCTCTATCCGGGATAGGTGGTATATTGTTCCTTCTGTGTGGATTCCGGACGCCTTTTTCCTGCGAAGAAATAATTTCTACCCCAAGTTCGTGTTGAATGAATGTGACGCGGTGTCAACAGACACAATGCACCGCATGAAATTTAACGATGGCGTTGATCCGCAAAATGTTCTTCTTGCTTACTATAACAGCATCTCCTTTGCTTTCACCGAAATTTGTGGACGGAGCTATGGGGGCGGTGTGCTTGAAATATTACCCGGTGAAATGGGTAACATTCTGCTTCCAAAAGTAGAAAGAATTGATCCTGCGCTTAGGAACGAACTTCTTGCATATATTGACGCTATAGTTCGCAAAGATGAGGATATTGAACTTGCTCTGGATGTTGTTGACAGAGAACTACTTGTAAATACCTTGGGAATTGATTCTGAAATATGTAGAAAATGTCGCATTATCTGGAAGAAAATGCAAAAAAGAAGATTAGGACGAGGATGATAAGCCGTTGATTTAAATTAAATTATGAGAGGTGAAGAAATGTATATGAGGATTAATCTGCAAATACCGGAAGTTCATGATATAACAACTGACACAGTAGATATTATATCTACTTCATCTGTTACCGCAGATGCGTCTCCGGTAGTATTAAATCAAACGAAAATGCTCCGATTTAAGTTCTGTCCGTGATTCTATAAGGTCGCGTTGCAGTTTAAGAGCCGTAAAAATCCTGGAGTCTTGCGGTTGACTTAATGTGAGACGGGATTACTGAAACGTAAAGTATCCGTTTTTTTGAAAATAACCGAACGGCGCGTGAAGCGCCGCGGTATTTAACGTTTAGAGACAGGAGAATTGCCATGAGAAAGAGCAAATTCATGACGTTGGTATTTCTGGTATGCGTATCCGCGCTTTTGTCAGGATGCGGAGAGGTCAGGAATGCGGAAAACACGGTAAATGGAATGTTTGCCGCGCTTAAAAGTCTGGATATTGAAGAGATGCAAAAATACGTCGATATCGAGGACGTTGCGGAAATACTGGATATGAAGGATTTGATAAACGAAAAAAAACAAAACAATGAAGTAGACGAAACCATAAAAACGTTTCTGGAAAATATTTTGGGAAATTTGAGTTATGAAATCGTTTCATCTGAAAAAATCGACAGGAATAAAGTCGTCGTGAAAACAAAGATAACCGCTACGGATATGGAGCCGGTTATGCATGAAATCGTTGAAAAAATAATCGAACATGCCTTCGAAAACGCCTTTTCAAGCGCTTTTTCCGATTCTGAGCTTACCCGGGAAGAAAAGAGTAAGAAAGAGGAAGAAGCGAAT
The DNA here is from genome assembly GCA_964635645.1 of uncultured Planctomycetaceae bacterium. Lineage (GTDB taxonomy): Bacteria > Planctomycetota > Planctomycetia > Pirellulales > Thermoguttaceae > RGIG3701. Next base: position 1,764 of record CAZWOV010000198.1, read on the forward strand.
GAAAAAATAGAAAAAATTCTGGTTGAATGCACGGCGAAACCGGATCTTGCCGTCGTGACAAGCGAAGCGGAGATAAAAGTCGTGAGAGCTGAAAATAAAAAATGGAAAATAGAGGCCGACGAAAATTTGGTCAACGCGCTGTTCGGCGGACTTGCGGACGTGAAAAAAGAAATGGACGATTAGGCGTCGCTCATGAAGAGCGTCGGCGAGGACGGAGAAGGCGACGATAAATAGAAAAGCGGCGCGGGGGGCGGCGTTAGGAAACGTCGGCGGGTTCTGGGCGATTTCTGGATTTTTCTTGACAATTCGGTCTTCCGGCGCTATACTGGAATAGAAGCTGAATTTATGCGGTTGGCGAGGGAGAATAAAATGATTTCTACGGTGGAAAAGCAAAGAAAACGCGCGGGATTGACGCAAGCCGAACTGGCCGATAAGGTTGGCGTCGGTTGCGGCGAGCTTTTATTGATAGAACAATCCGTTTCTATCCCCGCGGTGGACGTAGCGTTAAGACTTGCGGCCGCTCTTGATACGACGGTTGAAGATCTGTTTCGTATTTCCGATATGAAGCCGGCGCCAGAAAAGGCGATTTTGCCGTCGGACGTTTCCGGACGGTCGCCCGACGGTAAATGGGAGACGTTTCGGTTTATTGATCTTTTCGCGGGAATCGGGGGGATTCGGCTTGGTTTTGAGAGCGTCGGCGGAACGTGCGTTTTTTCCTCCGAGTTTGACGAAGACGCCTGCAAAACTTACGAGGCGAACTTTGGCGAACGTCCGTCGGGAGACATAACCCAAATCCACGCCGAGGATATTCCCGATTTCGATATTCTTCTTGGGGGATTTCCCTGTCAGGCGTTTTCCATCATCGGTAAGAAAGAGGGATTTGCCAATGAAACGTGCGGCACGTTGTTTTTCGAGATTGAACGCATTCTGCGGGCGAAACGTCCCGCGGCGTTTATGCTTGAGAATGTAAAAAATCTTGTCGCGCACGATAAAGGGAATACTTTTAAGGTTATTCGCGAACATCTGGAAGCGCTCGGATACGCCGTTCACGCCCGGGTTCTCAACGCTCTTGACTACGGCGCGCCGCAGAAGAGAGAAAGAATCATTATCGTCGGATTTCTGAAAGATATTCCGTTTGAATTTCCAAAACCGGTTTGCGAGAGCGAAAGACGGACTCTTGCGGATATTCTTGAGGAAAACGTCGATTCAAAATACTATGTCAAAGAGTCGATTCGAGCCTCAAGACTTGAGAGACTGCGGGACAAAAATTACCCGCGCCCGTATATTTCTCATGAAAACATGGCCGGTTCCGTTACGCCGCATCCGTATTCGTCGGCGTTGCGCGCGGGGGCTTCCGCAAATTACATTCTGATTAATGACGAACGGCGCCCGACGGAAAGAGAAATGCTTCGTATTCAGGGATTTCCGGATTCTTTCAAAATCGTACTGTCTTATGGTAAAATAAAAAAACAGTGCGGCAACGCGGTCGCGGTCCCGATGATTAAAGCCGTAGCCGCCGAAATGCTGAAATCGCTGCGGGCGTACGGCGATTGACGGGGAAACTTGCCGTGAGGAACGGCGGGATTCGCGGGATACGTTAAGTTTTGCCGATTAAAATACGATATTGGATAAAGAGCCGTCCGTTGGACTCGGGCTGAAAATTGGAGAGAAGGAGTATTGTCGTGAAGCAGTGTATCGATTCGAAAAATCTTCATCGGCGTTTGAAAAAGGTAGTTGGGCAGGTGCAGGCAATCGACCGGATGATTGACGAGGACGTCGCCTGTGAAGATATTCTTATTCAAATCAGCGCCGCGAGGGCCGCTTTGAATAAAGCGGGACGTTTGATTCTTGAAGGACACGTCAGGCACTGCGTTCGCGATGGAATCGCTCACGGCGACGCGGACAAAACGATCGAACAGTTTACGAAAGCGATTGAGCGTTTTACCGGAATGCAGTGATTGCCGGTTTTTAATTTTCTTTGCAGAGCGAAGCGGAATTTTTCCGCTTTTTTTATTGCCCCTCCTTGACTCTATACCCCGCAGGGGTATAATAATACCCATACCCCGTATAGGTATTAGTTGTTTGAAAGGGAGGGATTATGTCCTGGATTGAAAAAGTCGATAAGCTGATGGAACTGGGCGGAATGAAAAAAGACGTGTTTTTTCTGTTCGTTTCGGGCTTTGCATTGCTGGCGGATATTTTCGGTTTTTCCCCCATGCCGTTCGAGTGCGCGTGGGTTGCGATTCTGCTTTGCGGTATTCCAATACTCTGGGAGGCGTTCAGTGGACTCTGGACGGCTTTTGACGTTAAGGCGGACGTTCTGGTTGCCGTCGCGCTGATTGCGTCTTTGTATATCGGCGAGAATTTTGCGGCGGGCGAAGTTGCGTTTATTATGAAACTTGGAGAGCTTTTGGAGGAACTGACGGCGGCGAAAGCCCGGGCGGGAATAGAAAAACTCGTCCAACTTCCTCCTCGAACCGCCCGGGTTATGGAAGGGGAGTGCGAAAGAGAAATACCGGTAGACGACGTGAAAGAGGGAGATCTTCTGTCCGTTTTTCCGGGAGAAACGATTCCGGTCGACGGCGTTGTTTCGGGAGGTCGGACGACGATCGACCAATCTCTCTTGACCGGCGAACCCGTTCCGGTGGATAAGGCCGAAGGAGACGAAGTTTTCAGCGGAACGATCAATCTGTTCGGCGGTTTTCGCATGAGAGCGGTCAAAGTTGGAAAAGAAAGTTCGATTCAGCGAATGGCGCTCCTTGTTCAGGCGGCGGAGGCGGAGAAGGCGCCGATCGCGCGCGTTGCGGATTGTTGGGCCGCGTGGATAGTGGGCGTCGCGCTGTCGGCGTCCGTTTTGTGCGGAGCGATAACGGGAGAAATCATTCGTTCCGTCACGGTTCTGGTCGTTTTTTGTCCCTGCGCGTTGGTTCTCGCCACGCCGACGGCCATTGCCGCCGCGATTGGAAACGCCTCAAAATTCGGTTGTCTGGTAAGCGACGGCGGGGCGTTGGAGAAACTGGCCGACGCCGACCGGATTGCTCTGGATAAAACCGGCACGCTCACGTATGGAAAACCGCAGGTTGCTCTTGTCGAGAGTCTGAATCCGGAGCTTTCCGTCTCGGAGTTTACCGCTTTAGCCGCGGCGGCCGAACAGATGAGCGAGCACCCGTTGGGAAAGACGATTTTGGATTTTGCGAAGGAAAAACGGCTTGAGATTCCGAAAGGCGAGAATTTCCAGACGTTCCCCGGGATGGGGGTAGGCGCCGACGTTCAGGGAAGGGCGGTTTTAGCCGGAAATCGGAAATTTTTTCTTGCGCGTCGGATCGTACTCGACCGGGAGAACGAAGCGTTTGACGCGTCCGACGCGGTCGGCGGAACGACCGTCTGGATCGCGATCGACGGTCGGCTTGCCGGAAGAATCGCGCTTAAGGATACGGTTCGCGAGGAATCCGCCGCGGTTGTTGAAAAGCTGAAACGTTTGGGCGTCGCGCCGCTCCTGCTTACGGGAGACGTTCGAAACGTTGCGGAAGAGACGGCTTCGCGGCTGGGGATCTCTGAAATTCGGGCGGAATGTCTTCCGGAGGATAAGCTGTTGGAAATCGGCCGTTTGCAGAAAGACGGCGCGGCGGTATGCATGGTCGGCGATGGAATCAACGACGCTCCGGCTTTGAAAAAAGCGGATATCGGAATCGCGATGGGGGGAATTGGAAGCGACGTCGCCGTTGACGCCGCCGATATCGTTCTGGTAAACTCGGAAATACGGGAATTGCCGCGCCTGTTCGCGCTTGCGCGCCGCATGATGACGACGATTCGCCGGAATATCGCCTTCTCGATGACGTTGAATTTTCTCGCGATTTCTATGGCGGCAGTCGGCTGGCTCGACCCGGTTGCCGGGGCGTTGGTTCACAACGCCGGTTCCATCGCGGTTATCGTCAGTTCGGCTTTTCTGCTGAAATGGCGCCCGAAATAAACGCCGGTTCCGGTATGCGGGAGATTTTTGGCGTCGGCGGATGCGTTTGGTAAGACAAAATTCCATAAATTTAAGAAAATGTACATAAGATTATTTTAAATAAAAAAC
>CAZWOV010000199.1:0-5819 GCA_964635645.1 uncultured Planctomycetaceae bacterium
GGCAAACGTCGCGTTTTCCGTCGTTAATACGGAAACAGATCGAAAAGCTGAAAGTACTCTGACCGTTACGTTCAACTCTGTTGCGAAGGGCTTTAACGCTGAAACAGATCGCGCGCAGCAACGACAAACTGTCGAGATTGACCTTGACGATTTATGCGACCTGAACAGAAATCCGGGCTGGAAAATTACCGGCGTTGCCGGCGGTACGGACGGCGTTGCCGCCGCGGTGAACGCGGACGGTACGAAAATTATCGTTACCATTCCCGCGGGCGTATACTCAGAACAGGAATTTACCTATACGTTGGCGAAAGACGGGGTAGAAAAAACGTATTCGTCCCGCATTTCTCTTCAAATCAACGACGTTAACTGGGAACCGGTCTGGAACGGCGTTACGACGCAAAACGGCGTTTACGTCGAGGCGCAGAATGAGCAAGACGATCCCTATGTCATTTCGATTTCCGACAAATTCCAGGATACCTTTGATAATTCCGCGTTGACGTTTGCCCTTAAAGACGGTTCCGTCGCAATTACGGACGCCCGCGTCGGTTATTCGACGACGGGAACGATTACGCTGGAAAACGGCGCCGTTACGTTTACGCCGGACGATAAAAACTTCTTTGGAACGGTAGAATTTACCGTTTCCGTCACGGACGAAGCGATTGGCTCCGCTCCGGCCAACACGACGGACTTCCAGTTCCGCCTGACGATTAATAACGTGAACGACGCGCCGGTTCTCAAGGCTGGCGAAAAACTGACGCTGTCCGGAAAACCGGGAGAAACACTCAATTTAAGCGCTCTCGCCGATAAATTTGAAGATCCGGACGGAGACTCCGTTACCGTCGTAACTCCCAACTATAAGATTCCGAATGACGCCAAAATCGGCGTTAACAGTCTCGAAATTACCGTTTCTGACGGCCATGGAACTTACACGGAGATCGCTGCGGTTCTCATTAATGGAAAAGCTTCAGAGATTAAGGACCAGAGTCTCGATACGAGCGTGCCTGTCGCGAATAACTACGGACCGGAACTTACGAACAGCGGACTTACTCTTTCCGAGACTCTCGCGGCAAACGATAACGGTATTACGGTTAAGGCCGGTACGACGTTGAAAGCCGGGACCGTTTTGAAAGCCGGGACGAAATTTGCCCGCAACTGCGCCCTGGAATGTTCCGAAACGCTCAGCTGGTTTGAGGAATATGGAATCGAGTATGAAGACGGTCTTTATTACGCCGATAGAGTGACTCTGACTGAAGAAATTACGCTTGACGCGGATATTACGATCTCAATGGCTTCGGTTTCTCTTACTTCCGGTTCCGCCATATCCGCCGGTTCCTTTATCGCACAGGGAAGTAATATTGGCCAGACGATTACCGTTACGGAAACAACGGCGAGCGTTGAGGAAATTAAGAAGATTTACGAATCTCTCCGCGTGAATTCCGAACTGGCCCGCGAAGTTCTTCTTAAACGCGAACTGGATATTACGATGGACGAGGCTTCCATCGATAAATTGACAAAGACTTCCGCCCAGGTAAATCTTTACGACGCGGACGCGGAAGGGTTCTTCAGGAGTACGACGCTTGAAAATATCGTCGGCGTTCTTCCCGAAGGCGTTGAAAACAGTCCGTTCCGTTATGTTACGTATGAAAACGGATCTTTTTATCTCTACTACACGCCGTACGACATTTCGCAGGATCGGCAGGCCCGCGACATGGAGATTCGTCTGAGCGAGGACGTCGTAACCGTCAACGTTTCGATTGATTACGAAAAAGCGTTTGAGGTTTACTATGTTCTGCGCGAGGGTAAGAGTACGATTACGGCGGCGACTTCGATTGACTCCAGTAACGTCGTTGAAATTCCGACGCAGGGCAATTTGACGTTGACTGCCGGTAAGGAATATACGATTCAGTGTTACGCCAAGTGTCTCCTGCCGATTTTTGCTTCGGAGATTTTTGAGAATGGAAGTCCATACGGAGCGCAGGCGTTTGTTGAAAGAGCGGACGTGATACTTAACGGCGCTGAAAATGTGACGGAATTTGATATGGGGAACGGGACTATCTGGTCCGAATACTCAGATTTTCATTCAGATTCCAAAAAGCCGGCTCATACGCTGACGCTGGCAACGGGTTCTATTAGTATTATGTCCAACGCGCTGGATCATTACTTTGTGACCTATGCTAACTTTACGGCAACGGAAAACACCTGGTTTGGAGAATTTGACCGATATAAGATTAACGCCTTGCAGTGTCCGATGAATACCGAAACCATGGCCGGTATTGGGATATCTCCCGATCACAACGCCATTAACTACGTCGCCACCGATCCGAGTCAGGTTATCGTGACTTCCTACAAGCCGGACGCTGTAAAAGGCGCGACTTCGGCAAAAGAGACCGTCGTTCAGGGAAACGGCGTCTATATGTCGATGGTAACGGAAAAAACGAACGCGGAAAAAACCGGATCTCTGACCGAAAGCGCCGACTATATTACGGAATGGGATTCTTCATGGGTTGAACTTTGGGTCAACACCCAGGAATCCGGCCAGAATATTGCGAATTTCCAATTTGATTTTTCTTACGATTCAAGCCTCTTTACGGCGACGGAAGTCGAATACAGTTCGTTTGTTGCGAACGGGCAGGATGCTCGAATCGACGCGGTTTCAGGCAAAGTTACCGGCCTCGGCGGCGATTTGACGCAGGCGGTCGCAAGAAACGACGGTTTCGTACTGGTAGGGCGCGTAAAGCTGGAATCCTGCGGAACGAATGGAATTGCGGCGGACGCGTTGAACGCGGCGTCTCCGGATTTGAAATTGGAGAATATCGTTTTGTGTAATTCCGTTGGAAGCGCACTTGAAGTCAATACGGAAGTCTGCGTTAATACTAAAGTCTTTGCAATTGTTTATGATGCGAATGACGACGGCGTTATTAATGTCGACGACCTTGTTTTCTTCGCGGACAGTTATGGAAGCGACACGACGACCGTTACGAACGCCGGCGTTTGGGCGATGGATTTCAATAATAATGGAAGCGTCGACGTTCAGGACCTGGTTTCCTTCTCCAATAATTACGGTAAATCCCGGTCCGGCGATACCCGGATTCTGTATCCGGATAATTTCTTCCAGACGTGGATAGGAGCGACTCTTCAGACAAACGGCGACGCGAACATTGCCGATACGCTGGAAGACGCTATTGAATCCTGGAGTGAAAAACTGGGAGAAGCACTGAACATTAGTATTCAGATTATCGTAAAAGAGTATGAAAATGTCGACGGCGGTATTCTTGGCGAAACGATTATTCTCGGCACAGACGACGCCGGAAGACCGGATTCCGCGGTTATTTACCTTGATTCCGACGCATTGGGGATGGGCTGGTTCGTGAATTCGGACGGCGACGTTCCCGCGGATCAGTACGACCTCTATTCCGTTCTGCTTCATGAGCTTGGGCACGCGCTCGGCATGAGCAATTCCTACGAGGGCTATCGCGATCTGATTGGAACGGAAGGAAGCTACGCGGCGCAGGACGGCAAGTCCTATCTGATTTTCGGCGGACACGTTTACGCGGAAAACGATTTGATGAACGATACGGTCGATCCTGGCAAACGTCTTGAAATATCCGACGTCGACGCGGAAATCGTGTCGAAATCTCGAGAAAACGGCGGCTCCGTCATTCCATCCGCACCGGACAGCGCGTACGGTTCCGTCGGCGTCCAGCGCGTCAGTTCCGCTCCGGCTCCGGCAGTCGCGGCGCTCGGTACGGTGGATTCAGGTTTCTCCGTTGCGACGGTTGCTTCCGGTATTATGGAAGAATCCGCCTGGAACGAGATGCTTGTCAACGTTGCCGTCAAGGCTGTGGCCGCAACTGAAATTCAGTTGAAAGACGCGGTTTGGGAAGAAATGGCAGAGGCGGAAAATACGGTTTCGGAAACGGTTCCGGAAGGTATTGATGAAAACGATCTTTTCACCGCCGCCGTTGATTCCGCGATTGACGCAATGTTTGCGGATGAAGGTGTCGTTGCGGAAACGGAATCCGTTTTTGACGAACCGTTGAAAATTAAGCTGAATGAGGAAGAGTAGCGTTTCGGACAATCCATAAAGCGACGGGCGTCAGGGAATTTATTTTCGGGCGCCCGTCTTTTTGGGTTGAAATACTTCGGCGTTGCCCAAAACCGTCAGAGGCTTCAGAAATTCGTAAAAATTCTTAACCGGAAAAACCGGCAAAATTTGATTTTTGTTTTTCAAAAAACAGGTAGAAATATGAAATTGACGTCCAAACGCTCGTTTAATATTGAATCGCTGGAAAATCGTATGATGCTCAGCGCGATTCCATTGACAGAAGTTGCGCCGGCGGGCGGCGAAGTTTTTTACTGGCAGGAGAGTCGGGAGCTTCAAAGCGGCGAGACCGTTTCGTTTGAACTGGACGCTGAAAATATCGATTCCATGACGATTTATTGCGCGAGCGGTCAGGGACAGGGAATCATTGGACTCAGTACGGGAAATTACGGCCTGCTTAGCGGCGGATATCAGATGAATCTTTCCAAATTGGAGAATCAGGATTCCGTGACGATTGAAGTTCAGAATACCGCGGCCAGTTCGGACACGTTTGTTTTTTATGCGGTTAGCGGCGGGGTTTTGGAGAATGAGTTTCTGACATCGGTTTCCAACGATACCTTTGCAGACGCACAGACGCTTACTTTCCAGCATGGGAAGAGCGCTGTTGTTGGACAATTGGAAAAAGGGGGCGTCGATTACTATCGCTTTACCGCGAAGGAAGAAATACTGAACGCGCAGCTTTATTCTCTGGACGGTCGGTCTTTGAAACTGACGATTCTGGATAACGAACAGAATGTACTGGGCGCCGCCACGACCGCCGACGGTTTGGTTGAGATTCTTTCTTCTGTGAAGTTGACGTTGAACGAGGAATACTATCTGGCTGTTTCTTCCTCTTCGTCGGCCGCTGTGGAAACAGGAAAACTGAATTATTCGCTGACGATATCGCACGATTCGTTTAATGTTGACGATGCGGGGACGAATTCCATCTGGAACACGCTTTCAACGACGGGCGTCGGTTATGGGAAACTTGAAGGTTTGAACGAAAACGTTTCCGAGGAAATATTTAATATTTCCGGCGCGGGAATTCGGGCCATGGATTCGGATGGAACCCGAATGGCGATCGTTGCTAATACAAACGGCGCCGTTACGCTTTTACTTCTGGAATATACCAATTCTTATTGGCAGACGGTTGCGGCGAAAACGTGGGACGGCGCGAATCAGGACGGAGTGGATCCGGAGAGTTTTGGAACTTCAGTTTCTATTTCAGGAACGGAAATACTGGTCGGCGATTCTAAAAAAGATTTTGCCGCGGTTTTTTCTCTTCAGAACGGCGAATTTATTCAGCAGACGCTTGCGTCCGACGGTTACGTCAGTTTTGGCGCCCAGGTTCTTCTGAATGGAAATTACGCGTTTGTTTCGGCTCCGGAAAGTACGGTGAATGGGCGAGAGAACGCGGGAATTATTCGCGCGTTCCAGAAAAATGCCGTTTCAGGGGAATGGGAGCGGATGAGCTTCAATATGCCCGTTGAGGCTACGAGCGGCGCTAAACTTGGGACGCGGACGGCGTGGAACGGCGCGGGAAACGAACTCTGTTTTTCGTCGTCGGAAAGTAATCAACTGTTTTTTTACCGCAAAACAGCGTTCGGATTTGAATTTATCGGGAGTCTTCAACCGTCGGGTGAAGAGGCGGTTGGATTAACCGATTTTGGCCGTTCGATTGCCTTGAGTGGAGATACGCTTGCCGTCGGTTGCGCTGAGAACGGGACGTTAAAGGTTC
>CAZWOV010000200.1:0-5803 GCA_964635645.1 uncultured Planctomycetaceae bacterium
TCGCGCTCCGGTTACGAATATGTTCGAAACGATTGTTTTTGTCGCGTGGTCGGCCGGGGTTCTGGGAATGATTTTGACATTCCGGTTGAATGCCGCGCGGATTATCGCGTTGGGATGGGACGCCGTAAAATTTTCCGGTTCGTCGGAAATTTTTTCAGTAGGAAAATCTCTGGAAAACGCGATTCCGGCTGAAAAATCACCGAAAATATCCATGCAGTTTCGCGTCGGTTGCTGGATTCTGCGCGGAACGCTTGCCTTGGGAATATTTTTTCTCCTTGGTTTTTACGGTTTGGGAAATGGAACGGGCTACACGGCAATCCGTCTTTTCCCGGCTTTAGCCGTCGGCGCTTCCATGCCGTCGCTTTCCGCCTGGATCGAATGGTTCAGCGGAATTCTGATGTTGGCGGTTTTTCTCTGGTGGGCGCCTCTTCTGGTTCTGGCGCCTTTGGCGGGAACCGTTCTCTATATTACGAAAAACGTCTGGACGGATGAAGAGAAAAAAGGCCTGGAACGTCAGAGATTTTTGAGACCTTTTTTCGCGGGAGCGACGGCTCTGGTGGTTTTCGTAATTTCTTATGTTTCCATTTCTTTTCCGGATATTTTCAAACCTGATTTGCGAAATCTGGCGCCGATTTTACGCGATAATTACTGGCTGGCCGTTCATGTCGTGACGATTGTCGCAAGTTACGGCGCCGGAATGTTGGCGTGGGGCTTGGGCGACGCCGCTCTTTTCTGCTATCTCTTCGGAAAATATCGCGTGGTTGATGGAAAACGTTTGCCTCCGGAAATTTGTTCCACTCTTTCGGAACTCCTTTATCGGTGTATGCAGGCGGCCGTTCTGCTTTTAGTCGTGGGAACGATTCTTGGAGGACTCTGGGCGGACGTTTCATGGGGAAAGTTCTGGAGTTGGGACCGAAAAGAGGTTTGGGCGCTCATTTCCCTCTTCGTCTATCTTTTAATTCTTCACGGCAGATACGTGCGGATTCTGGGAGAATTTACGCTGGCTATCGGAGCTGTTCTGGGCGCCTTCGCAATTATTATGGCATGGTATGGCGTTAATTATGTTATGGGGAGTGCGCTTCATGGTTACGGCGCGGGCGTTGGTTCGCTCTTTTACGGGCTGTTAATCATGGGCATGAATATCCTTCTGATTTGCGGCGCGGTATTCCGATATTGCCTGGAAAGAAGGAAACGTTGATGAATCTGGAGTAAGGAAGCCGTTCCGTTTGGATATTGCGAGTGAAAACGTCGCGTCGGATGAAAACGCCGCGTTAAATGAAAACGCCGCGTTAAATGAAAGCGCCGCGTTGGATAAAAGCGCCGCGTTGGATAAAAACGCCGCGTCGGATAAAAGCGCCGCGTTGAATGAAAGCGCCGCGTCGGATAAAAGCGCCGCGTTGGAAAAAGCGTCGCGCTGGATGAAAATGGCGCGTTGGATGAAAACGGCGTGATTCTAACGGCGCTGAATATGAAGAAGATGATTTTGAGAAATATCTCCAGATTTTTTCCGTTATTTGCAATCGAAATTTCATCATGGAGGTGGGAACTTCTTGACGTCTGGGATTTTTTGACTATATTTTTAAAATAAGGACGGAGTGTTTACGGCTTTTTCTCTGCGGAAGAAATGAAGAAGGCGGCCGCTCTGTTTTCCTGCCAGATTTAACAGGAGATGATTTATGTTTTTACTTGAGAGTTACCCAATTGCGGTTTGTTTTTGTTTCATTACGATGCTTTGCTGGGGATCATGGGGAAATACGCAGAAAGCGGCGGGGAAAACCTGGCGCTTTGAATTGTTTTACTGGGATTACGTAATAGGCGTTTTCCTGACTTCGCTGATATTCGCTTTTACCCTTGGATCTCAGGGGGAATATGGTCGGAGTTTCCTGGCTGATATTCAACAGGTTTCGCCGACGGCTTTCTGGTCCGCGTTTTTAGGGGGCGTCGTATTCAATATCGCAAATATTCTTCTTGTGGCGGCAATTGCGATTGCCGGAATGGCGGTAGCGTTTCCTGTAGGTATTGGTTTGGCGTTGATTTTGGGCGTGGCGCTAAATTATTTTGCCGATCAGGCGGGAAATCCGATTCTCCTCGTTGCCGGCGTGGCGCTGGTCGCGTTCGCGATTATCGTAAACGCAATCGCCTACGGTAAACTTCCGAAGTCCGAACAGGTTGGAGCCGGTAAGGCAAAAGGAATCGCTCTGGCGTTAGTTTGCGGAATTTTGATGTCTACTTTTTATTATTTTGTCGCTCAGTCCTTGGCTAAAGTTGAAGTTCCGAAAACGCCGTTGCCTGCGGCGGAAGCTCAAGCTCCGAATGAAATGGAACTTTGCGACGCGACTTATTCCAATCTGGCTAAAGAAGGGGCGCGGCTTCAAAGCGGAAAGTTGACTCCGTATTCTGCGAACGCAGTGTTTGCGCTTGGTATTTTTCTGAGCAGTTTTTTCGTAGTGACGTTCTGTCAATTGAAACCGTTTGTCGGCGAACCGGTTTCGCCGCTGGCGTTCTTTCACGGTTCTTTTCGCGAACATTTCTGGGGTTGGATTGGCGGAGCGATTTGGGCCGTTGGAATGACGCTTAACGTCGTGGCGGCCGGCGTCGCTTCTCCGGCGATTTCTTATGGATTGGGGCAGGGCGCGACGCTGGTTGCGGCTATTTGGGGCGTCTTTATCTGGAGAGAATTTCGCGACGCACCTCGAGGAACGGGAAAACAGCTTTTTGTGATGTTCCTGGCGTTTGTGCTTGGTATTGCGCTGATTATTGCGGCTAAACTTTGACGCGTTTTCAAATTCGGTTGGAGATGCTGACTTGCGTTGGAATGGTACGATGACGCGGGTATTGCGCCGGAATTTGTGGTAATTTTATGCAGAGACAGTCGGATCGATTGACTTAAAGGAGATTTTTATGGCAAAAATAGTCGTGATAGGCAGTTCCAATACGGATATGGTAATTAAGTCTCGGACGATTCCGCGTCCGGGAGAAACCGTCATTGGCGGAACGTTTGTCTCTAACGCCGGCGGAAAAGGCGCGAATCAGGCGGTAGCGGCCGCGCGTCTGGGGGGAAACGTCGCAATGGTTGCGCGCGTTGGAAAGGATATGTTTGGGGAAGAGGCAAAAGCGGGACTGCAACGCGAAGGAATCGACGTTTCCTGCGTAAAAACCGACGAAACTGCCGCTACGGGGATTGCTTTGATTCTGGTTGACGAACAGGCGGAAAATTCCATTTCGGTCGCCTCGGGGGCCAATGAAAATCTTTCGCCGTCCGATGTGGACGAAGCGGAAGAGAAGTTTGGATTGATTTCCAGCGCGGACGCGCTGGTTGTCCAGCTTGAAACGCCGATGGCCGCTTTGAAACGCACCGCGGAATTGGCCGTCCAGTTCGGCGTTCCGCTTATTCTGGATCCGGCTCCCGCGACTAGGGACGGGCTTCCGGACGAACTGCTCGCTCGATTGACGCTCGTCAAACCGAATGAAACGGAAGCGTCTTTTTTGACGGGCGTCGAAGTTCACGATATCCCCTCGGCAAAAGAAGCGGCAAAGATACTTCATTCCCGCGGCGTGCGTCAGGTTGTCATTACTCTTGGCAAAGAGGGCGCTTTGGTCAGCGACGGCGTTTCCGAGCCGACGGTCCTTCCCGCCGTTTCCGTTCAGGCAGTTGATTCTACCGCGGCCGGCGACGCTTTCAGCGGGGCGATGGCTTGCGGTTTGGCAGAGGGAAAAAGTCTCATTGAAGCCGCGAAATTTGCCATTGTCGCCGCTGGTTTGAGCGTAACGAAACTTGGGGCGCAACAGTCGATGCCGACGCGCGAAGAGGTGGAACGCAAAATGAGAGAAGGATAATTCGCGGATTTATTTTCACCTTAAACGAAGTTGCCGGGAAACGGTATTTTCGTGTTTCCCGGCGCTTGGACATTTGAGCGTTTGGTCGATTGAACGATTGAGGCGTTAATCGGGTTTCAAGGCGTCAGAATCAGATTTTCGCCTTCAATTCTCGCTTCGGCGCCAATTTCTCGAGCCATTTTCTGGAAAGTTTCTTCAACGCCGGCGTCCTTGACCTCAAGTTGAATATTCATTTGAAGATTGATTCCTTTTTCGTCAAACGCCGTTTTGTCCATCGACAGTTTCAGGCCTTTCTGCTGACAGAGCTGAATAATGAAAGGCAGGAAAGGTCCCTGAATTTTGCCGGTCAGACGCTGGTTTTTAAGGGAATCCGTATCTGCGGACGCGGCGGACGGTTGAGAGCTTCGCGTAGTCGGAAACATTCCGATCAAAAAAACGTTTTTCGCGGAAGTTCCAGACGTAAGAAATTCATGGACTTCCAGAATTCCGCGGACGAGTGTTTTCTCTCCTTTTTCTGCAAAGCGCGTTTCCGGGCATTCTCTTTCGATTAGACGGCGTTTTTCTGAAGAAACCCGGCTTGAGGGGTAACTTTTGGTTATGGCCGCGGATTTTAACTTTAAAGGGACGATTTTTGCGCCGGAATCGTTAAATTCCAGCGTAAGATCAAACTGCCCCAGAATGAGCAGCGAAAGTTCCAATGCGTTGACGGGCGGAAGAGAACGCGCGGGCCATAGGTCGTGAGGAACGATTTTCAAACCTTGAATTTCCAGATCGCGATCTTCGGCCAGTCTTTTCAGCAGTTTTTGAGGTTCTGAAAGTCGTTCCCATGAAACGGCTTTTTCTTTTAGCCAGTTTTTTTGAGCGACCGGAGGCAGCACGGCTTTTAATTCGTCTTTTTTTATTTTGACGAGCGTTCGCAGACGCCTCGTGAAAGGCTCGGGGCCAACGTAAAGAAACGAACCCGTCTGCGAAATTCCTAAATTTGCGGAATGGAGATTGAGAAATTCCCCGGGTTCCCTGGAGGTTTTCTGAACGATAATTTTGAGAAGCTCGGGAATCGTAACCTGTTGAGCGGAGAAAGCGAAGGACAGATTCGTATCGATACGCCGATCCGCCCAAATTGCGATTTGAGTCTGTTTTTCAAAGAGGGGAAGGATTTTTGAAATAGGCGTCGAATCCCACGTTAGACCGATCTGTTCGGTCAAAGCCCGGCGAAATTCAGCGTCGGTTTTCCAGGAGATTTCTTCCGTATTCTGTGCGAAACCCGTGGAAACGGTTCCTCCGCAGAATAAAAGGAGGAGCGTCGGAATGGAAGTGAAAAGGAACCTGAAAACAGACGGTTCTTTCATGAAAAAATCTCCTGGTTCGTGAAAATGAACTATTTCAGCGTAATCTTTCCAATTCGGTAGCGTCGTTGCCCGTCGCTGTTTTCAAGAGGAAGTTCAATTTGCGGAGTTCCGTCGCGTTTACCGACGGAAATGAAAAGATCGTACTCGCCGCTTTTGGTCGCGGGCGCGATCATCCCGGCGCAGAATTCGCTTCGGCGTTCCTTGACTGGGACGGCGTCGGCAGGACCCACGGGAAGAGAGCGAAAGTCAAATGACTCGTCTGAAAGGACCGCGACTATTCCTCCTTTTTCGTCTTTGAGAGTCAGAGTCATGAAACCGCCGGGGTAACAGGGCGCGACGCCGACGTTGGCCCAAAGCGTTCGGACCTGGAAAGGCTTCCCAATCGCGACGGTTTGGGGATATTCAATTTCGCGCAGCTGAAGGCGGTATCCCAGACGCATGTTGATTTTTTGAATTGTTTCTCGGCAACTGTTCCATTCGTCCTGCGGCCAGCCGTGGATCGACATGAACGCGCCGTGATATTCTTCGACGGAACGAATGAGAAGTTCGTCGTCCCACGCGCCATTTTGCCTGGACGGTCCAAAATGTTCGTGCTCAATAATTACCGGCAACTCGCG
>CAZWOV010000201.1:0-5741 GCA_964635645.1 uncultured Planctomycetaceae bacterium
GGAGCTTTTTTGCGTTGCGCCCGCAACCGCCAATTTTCTTGGGAAAGCGGCGAACGGTATTGCGGACGACCTTCTTTCGACGCTTTATCTTGCGTTTTCAGGTCCTGTTCTTCTGGCGCCGGCGATGAATTGTGAAATGTGGTCTAAACCGGCTCTTCAGCGTAATATTCAGCGGCTTCTTGACGACGGCGTTCAACTTGTCGGACCGGAAAAAGGGCGTTTGGCCTGCGGGGTAACGGGAGCCGGTCGAATGTCGGAGCCGGAACAGATTTTTGAGAAGATTATGCAGATTTTGAAAAAACAGAATTAAAAATTGATTTGTCATGGCAAAAATTCTTTTGACGTCCGGTCCAACGCGCCAGTATATTGATCCTGTTCGTTTTATTTCCAATGCTTCCAGCGGTCGAATGGGAGCGGCTTTAGCCGCCGCGGCGCTTGAAAGGGGGCATGACGTTACGATTATTTCCGGTCCTGTGGAAATTTCATATCCGGAAGGCGCGGAAGTGATATCGGTTGTTACGACGGAGGAAATGTTGTCGGCCGCCCGGGAACGTTTTGCGGATTCCGACGGGGTAATAGGAGTTGCGGCTCCATGCGACTACAGGCCGGACGCCGTTGCAAAGCATAAAATTTCAAAGACTGGCGACCGATTGACGTTGAATTTTGTGGAGACTCCGGATGTTATCGCGACGCTTGGGGCGTTGAAGACAGAGAGACAGTGGGTTGTTGGTTTTGCTCTTGAGACGGACGACGTCAGGCTTCGGGCTTTGCGTAAAATGGTAGCTAAAAACTGCGACATGCTGGTTTTGAATGGTCCGACTGCGATTGATTCAACGGAGAACGAGGTTGATATTTTTGTGAAACCGGGAGAGATTATCGCTCATTTGCACGGCGCCAAAAAAGAGCTTGGCCGTCAAATTTTCGGCTTAATAGAAAATCGTTTGATTCCACTGATTCCAGATTCTATGGAATAAACGAAATGGAGCGTAAATTTAATGGGGATAGAAAAATACTTTGTTTTTTTATTGTTAATACGAATATATTCTGAAGATTCTTGCGATTAATTTAAAAAATATTTATTTTTCATCGTTTTCCTTATGGATATTTTAACTAAATGTGCTATACTTGGATTAACAGTATGGGTTGAAATTTTATTGGTATTTTTTTCAAAAGCGGAGAGTATTATGAAAAGGAAATCTTTAAATTTTCAGGGGTTTACTTTAGTTGAACTCCTGGTAGTTATTGCTATCATTGGTATGTTGGTTGGGCTTTTGTTGCCTGCGGTTCAGCAGGCGCGCGAGGCGGCGCGAACCATGCAGTGCAGTAACAATCTGAAACAGCTTGGGCTGGCGGCATTGAATGTCGAAAGTTCAACGCAGGCTCTTCCCGGCGGTGGATGGGGATACCAGTGGATGGGGGATCCCGAGGGCGGATTTGGCGGCAGACAGCCCGGTTCCTGGTGTTATTCTCTTTTGCCCGGATTGGAACAGAACGCGATGTATCAGCTTCCTTCCGACGGTCAGGTCCCGGAAAATCCGTCTTCGACTCAGATCAACAATTCGGTGGAAATTCAGAAAACCCCCCTGTCGATGTTTCTCTGTCCGTCGCGTCGGTCGGTAAAACTTTACCCGACAAAGGGGCACTCCGGGATGAGAAATTCCAATATCCCGAATCCCGGCTGCAAAACGGACTACGCCGGCAGCTGGGGAACCTACGAGGGGAACAAAGGGTCGAACCACGACTTGCCAGGCGATTCGACGAGTACGATTGCCGGATACCGTAAGAATAACAACTGGCCGAATTACTCCTCGAAATTTACCGGCGTGATTTATGCTTTTTCGCAGGTTAAGGTCGGAGAGATTCGCGATGGAATGAGCAACACCTATCTGTGCGGCGAAAAGTATTTGGGACCCGACCAGTACGAGCCGTCCACCATGACGAACGGGCATGACGACTACACCATGTTTTACGGATCGGATGTCGATCAATTGCGTACTACCTATTGCGGTTACTACAACGGAAATAACTTTAATGAAAACAGCGCCGCGGGCGGCGTTCCGCGTCAGGACCGCGAAGGGTACGACGGTTGGGCAAGATTTGGCAGTTGCCATGCCGGATCGTTTGGAATGGCTATGTGCGACGGGTCGGCCCAGCGCGTTTCGTACAGCGTATCGCTGGAAGTTCATACCTGCAAAGGCGACAAGGCGGATGGTAAACCGGGTTCTTCCATGTCGTTCGATTGATTTTGGGGGCGAACGTTTGGGGGAAGAAGATTCTTTAATCCTTTAAGATCCTTTAATCGTGAAATGAAGATAAGTAACGACGAACGGCGCGTTTTGAGCGCCGTTCGTTTTTTTATCGACGCTCGCGGGCCGAACGTCTTATGAATGAAAGAGTTATTTTTTTAGAAGGCGCAGAGGTCCGATGAAAACCCAGCTCGTATGGTCGGAAACTTCATGTAATTCGGTTACGCGAACTTGAATATGACATGAAGCGTCTGTTTCAGAGACTCTTTCCAGCGGGAAGACGCATCGATCTTTGGCGTTTGGATCGGATAAATCGCGCGACCAGACGGTTTTCCCATTTACGAGGACTTCAATTTTTCGTATGTTCCGGTATTTGTTGTCGATTCGAGTGTCAGTGATGAAGAGTTCTGCCAAAAGTTGATCGTGGTTTGGGGAAAGCGTTTCCAGATCCAGCGTCTGTTCAACCCATCCCGCGTCTCCGATTTGGGTTTTGGTATGACGCGGCGCCATGATTGCGGCGAGAGTTGGGGTTGCGAGTCCTTCCCTGTGGAATTTTCCGATACGGTACGGTCCAGTCGTTTGCGAGGGGTCCGTTTTCCACGCGTCCCCCGGAATGCATTGAAGCGTTTCGGTCGTTTCCTGTTTCAGCAGATTGTCGAAGAGAGCGGCGAAATTTCCTTCCACGGGGTTTTCCAGGAATGGGAAGAATTCCTTCACGTCCAGCCGCGTAAGTTTTTCCCATTCTTTCTTTCGTTTTTCAAGTTCCGCTTTTTTTCGTTCCGCCGTGGTTTTTCCGGCGGCCAGACGCGCGCGCCAGACGTCCAGAGTCGGTTCGACGTCTTTGAGTTCCTGAAACGCGGCGGATAATTTTGCGATTTGCTCGGAAACCGTCCGATGAACGCGGGCAAGATAAGCGTTGGCCGCATCTTCGCCTTCCTGTTGTTCCAGAGCCGCCGCAGTCTGTTCAAAATTCGCAAACTCGTATTCGGGGTAATCCAGTTCTGCCTGGAGTCGGGCGAATCGTAGCGACGCGCGCATGGGTTCAACGTACTGATATTCCAGCCGCTCTTTGTCCAGAGCCGTTTCCGCCGGGGCTTTCTGGGCGAGTTCCGCCGCCATTTTATCCAGAAGATTGAGAAGTTCAAGCGCACGTTCGCGATTTTCAGGACTTTTCAGGCGTACGAGTCCGTTGTCGGGAGTACGGAAACTCCAGTTGCGCGCCAGAGCGTAGAGCGTTTTGAGTTCAGCAAAGGTTTCGTCAAACTTTTGGGCCAGTTCGATTTGTCCGGGTCCCCAGACGAACGAATAGATGGAATCGCGTAAATGGGGCCAGTCGCAGTTTTCCGGATTCCATGCCCAGTGTCCAAACATGACGATTGCGTATTCGGAGGGCCATCCGCCGCAGAGCGCCCAAAGGTTGACGTGATCGACGTATTGCGCGGCGTCGCGGATTTTTTCAAATTCCGGATATCCCCAGCCGGGAGTAATGGGAAGCAGGTTCATGTACGACGGGCGCCCGTCTTTTCTTTGGGTGGTCAGGAGCGCGGACGAGTGAATGAAACCCGCTTTGGGGTCGGGGTAGTCGGTTTCGCAGTAGTTGAACCACCATGCCGTTTTGTTTTTCAGACCGATTTCCCGGGCCAGTTTAGCGTCTTCGGCGCATGGGACGCGCGTGAAAATCCATGTCGCTTCGTTGAACGTTTCAAGCTTGGCCATCTCCCGGTTCAGAGGGCGCTCGATCGTCGTGTACTCGCGCAGTCCCGGAGTGAAGAGGACGTCGTGTCCTTTCAGTCCTTTTTTCCGCATATATTCGGCAAGATATTGGGCAAGTTTGACCGGGTCGGAACCGCCTCCGGTATCGTCCATTGAGATCCAGATTCCGTCGCAGCCGCGCGCCAGCAGTTCGTCGAAGGTTTGCGTCAGGAGTCCGTAGCGTCCTTCCGGCAGATTGCACGAGGCTGTTCCGTAGACGTACATGCCGCGGCGATGACATTCCGTAAGGACTTTTTTAAGAAGTTCGTCGTCGAGAGGCTGACCGGGCGGACACCCCATAGACGATTTGCGGGCGGGCGTCATGACGGTTTCCTGGACGTTCACGTCGTCGCGGTAGTCTGCAAAATTAATTCGCGCGTGAACGTAAGCGTCCAGCTGTCCCGGCGCAAGCTGGTGGGCCATGACGGAATGCGGCCTTCCGCGCCATTGAATGGAGGGCCAGTCGCAGACTTTCGCTGCGGCGATTTGCGCCTGACCTTCCGGGGGTTTGGACATTAGTCCGAAAACCGCGTCGCAGGCGTAGATTAACCCCGGAGCGTCGACGCCCTGAAGGTGGATGGAAACCGGCTGTGTGGAGGTTTCAAACCAGATGCGAAAACCGTTGGCGCGGCTTTTGCCGTTATCGGTTATTGAGTTGGGGTCGATTGAAAGTATGAAAGCCTGTTTCAGATTTTCTTTGTGGAAAGAAGAGTTTTCCAGGCATGGGAGAGTCGTGTGAAATCGGTTTCGAATCAGCGTTTGAAGCCGTTCCGCGGCGTACTGGCAGGAAAGAACGACGTCTTGAGGCATATCGGTCGTTTCGGGAAGAATGATTGCCGCGGACTGTGAATCTTCCAGTGGAATGGTTACGTTCATACTCTGATATTCGCGCGGAACAGGGCAGAGCGGACAATCCGTCCGCGCCGCGGCGCTTGAAGCGCTTAATATCGGCAGAGACGCCGCCAGAACATAAATTCCGAGACGTTCAGGCGGAGCGGCAAGGTTGGCAAGGTTGGATAGGAAAGCGAGAGCCATTCGCTTGAGATAGAAAAAAACATGCATAAAATTCTCCTGTTGAAAGGGAATGCGAGGCGGAAGGAAATAACAAATTTTCAACAATATTTTTCTTATATCATATTTTCTGGAATTTTCAAGCGTTTTGCAGATTATTAAAAGAAATTTAAACGAAAAAATTTGAATTTGGTTATGGAGCCGTTTGCTCGCAGGTTTGGAATGCGTCGCGATTTTCTGTTTTTTTACTTCTTGGCGACAAAAATAAACGTTTTTTTATTTCCCCCGGCTTGACAGAACCGTCTGGAGAGGGTAAATTAACGTTTAGCCGTTGAGTGAGAACGGCGGATTGATTTTATTTCTATCTTTTTCAGGAACCTGCCTCATGAAAAAAACGAATCCGTCTTTGTTTTGGTTTTTCTTTACGTTTTTGTGCGCGGCTATCGGGGGACGTATTTTAAATGCGGAAATTCCTGAATCGTTGAAATCCCCCCTTCTTCCCGAAAATCTTCGCGTTCTGTCCAAAACGGAAAAGGAAGGCGCCGCGATTAAACGCTGCGACATGGTTTTCCAGTGGCTGTATCCGCAGATCGTCGCGGCGGAAAAGAAATGGCGCGCCGACTACGAAGCTCTCAAGACTCCGGAACAGGTCGCGGAATACCAGAAACGTTTGCGTTCTGAATTTGTTTCGGCTCTCGGCGGTGTTCCGGAACGCACTCCCTTGAATCCTCA
>CAZWOV010000202.1:0-5668 GCA_964635645.1 uncultured Planctomycetaceae bacterium
GGCGCGGACCTTAAGCCCGAGGAGCTTCGCGTTCCTGCGGAAGAACTTGAACGCGCGCACCGCGAAGCGTCTCCCGCGTTGCTTCAGGCCGTCCGGAATATTAAGGAAAATATTGTTGCTTTTCAATCGGCGCTTTTGCCTCGCGACGTAACCGTTCCACGGAATCACGGCGTTCTTCGGCAACGTTTCCGTCCGCTGAAACGTATCGGCATTTGCGTTCCCGGCGGCGCCGCGGCTTACCCTTCGACGGTTTTGATGACAGCCGTTCCCGCTCAGGTCGCCGGCGTTGAAGAGATTGTCGTGGTTGCGCCTCCTACGGCTAACGGCGCGTTTAATACCGACATGCTGGCCGTCTGCCATGAGATTGGCGTACGGGAAGTCTACCGGGTTGGCGGCGCGCAGGCGGTGGCCGCGATGGCTTACGGCGTGGAAGGATTGCCGCGCGTGGATAAAATCGTTGGGCCGGGAAATCTTTTTGTCGCTTTGGCGAAGAAGCTGGTTTACGGAGAAGTGGATATCGATTCGATCGCCGGTCCCAGCGAGGTGGTCGTTATCGTCGATCACACGACTGACACGCGCTATACCGCGCTTGATCTTATCGCGCAGGCGGAACATTCGCCCGGCGCCAGTATTTTGATTGGATATGAACGCGGCGTTCTCGAAAAGGCTGTCGCCGCGTTGGACGAGGAACTGAATCGACTGGAACGCGGCGCTTTGGCCCGAACGGCTTTGGAAAGTTACGGCGCCGTGATTTTGGCGAAGGACGAAGCGGAAGTTTGCCGTCTGACCGATCAGATTGCTCCGGAACACCTCCATATCGCGACGGATTCCGCCGCGGAAATGGAGGAAAATATTCGAAATGCCGGAGCGGTTTTTCTTGGGAACTTTACTCCCGTTGCCGTCGGGGACTATGCGGCGGGGCCGTCCCATGTTCTTCCTACCAGCGGAACGGCTCGATTTGCTCACGGTTTGTGCGCGAATGATTTTTTGCGTTCCCACAGCGTATTGCATTTTGATCGCGACGGTCTGAACGCCATGGCGGAAGATATTCGCGTTGTGGCTACGAAAGAAGGGCTTACCGCGCATCGTCAAAGCGTAGTGGAGCGCGTTGAAGATTAATTTATTTCTCGTAAAGAGAAGCGGACGTCGGGAGTTTGAACGCTTCCGGCGTTTTTTTGCGCGGAGTTGATTTTCTTTTCAGGCTTGATTTTCGGCGTTTCGTTTCTTTTTTGCCGTTCTGTTTTCCGTTTCTTTTTTGCCGTGTGAATTCGCCTGTTTTTTCAGAAAATCGGTAAAATTTTTCCGAACCCCCTTGCGGAAAACGTTTCAATACGTTAAAATTCAGTTAGAAAATCTTTATGAGTGTTCGGAGTACGGGCTTTTCCGATTCCGTCCCGCCGTATTCTTTGAGTTTTCTTGATGTTTCAAGGAGTAAAATATGAAATTAAGCGAATTAACCCGTCGTTCCTGGTTGAAAAACGTTGGTCTTGGCGTTGCCTGCGCCGGACTTAATTTAAATTCTTCAGAAGAAGCGAAAGCAGACTTTGTAACGAAAAAAGTGGCGGAACGCGGTAAGGAGTATTCGGGAGAAGAAGCCGCGCCGTGCGTTTTTTCGGACGGCAAGGTAATTCGTCCGGCGGCTGAAATCCCGACGATTAGTCAAACGGACGTTCTGGTTGTCGGCGGCGGTCCCGCAGGTTGCTGCGCGGCGATTGCCGCCGCCAGGGCGGGCGTGAAAACTACGCTGGTCGAGCGCTACAATCACTTCGGCGGATTAGCTACGGGCGGACTCGTCGTCCATATTCTCGGTCACTGGACCAAAACTCCGGAAGGCGAGAAGGTGCAGGTCGTTCAGGGACTCGGCGAAGAAATGATGAAGCGTCTTGAAGGACTGCCGAACGGTATTTGCAATCGGCAGTTCGGCAGAAACCCGACGGTGGATTCCGAAGTGTACAAATACCTGCTTGTCGAAATGATTACGGAAGCGAATATTGAAGTTTTCCTTCACAGCTGGGCGATCGACTCGATTGTGGACGATAATCCGGATCCCAAAACGGGCAATCCGGTCGTTAAGGGAATTCTTATTCAGACAAAGTTGGGGCCTCATGCCATTCTTGCGAAGCAGGTTATCGACTGCACAGGCGACGGCGACGTTTTTGCGGCCTGCGGTTGCGCGCATACTCGCCGCGTTTACCATATTGGGCTTCCATGCCGACTTGGGAATGTGGATAAAATCAAATCCGTTCCCGGCGTCAAGGTTCCCGGAAATCTTTTGGGCGACGTTACGCCGGTTAAGGGCGTGCGCTGGGTGAATATGGGAGGACCAGATTCCGACGGTTTGGACGTTAGAGAATTGACTCGTCTTGAATTGAATCACCGTAAGCAGATCTGGAAAAATTATCTTCAGATCCGGAATACGCCCGGTTGCGAAGACGTTTTTCTTCTGGAGACCGCTCCCCAAATCGGCGTACGCATTACGCGCGTGATTGAGGGGACGGAAGAGCTGACTCTGGAAAACGCTAAAGCTGGAAAAACGTACGATTCGTGCGTCGGATACGGCGGAGCCTGGGGGGGAGATCATATCGGATGGCAGATTCCATACGGTTCGCTGCTTTCAAAGAACGTCGAAAATATTCTGACTGCCGGCCGTTCCATTTGCGGCGCTCCGGGAATGTCGGAACTGTTGCGCGTCATTCCGAACTGCTGGGTTTCCGGACAGGCCGCGGGCGTTGCGGCGGCCGTTGCCGTTCAGGCCAACTGCACTTCGCGCGATGTGAATCTTAACGAGGTCAGAAGAATCCTGAAGGAGCAGAAGGTTTACCTCGGCTGAATGGATTTGAGGGTAGGAAACGCCGGGCGTTAAGACGTCGCGGCGTTTCGGCGTATTCGGCGATATTTTGTTCAATTTCTGTTTTTTACTTTTAAGAAAATTGAAAGATTTATGAATATTCATTTTTCAAATTTTTCCTGGAAATTTTTCCGCTTATTTTTAACGTTGGGATTGTTTTTTCCGACTGTTTCCGTTAGTCTGAATGCGAATGAAATCCGCGCGATTCCGGAAGATACGCTTCGGTGCGCCGCTTACTTTTTTTCTGTGCAGGACGTGGATTCTCCGAAGTGGTGGGCGGCTAATCCGGATAAATGGCGCCCGTTCCAGAACGTTCAGACTTGCCGAACGACGGCGGGCGAAGGATTCGGCTCGGAAAAACTGGTCTTTGATTTTGAATTTGCGGGGCATGGCGGAATTGAGTATCTTGCGTTTGGCGCGGATATTCCAGAGATTACGGAAGAACGTTTTATCGGGATCCGTTGCGATTTGCGCGAGTCGAACGGTACGCCGCTTCAGCTCCCCTTTAATCTTCGATTTGTCGATCCGTCGGGCGAGTGTCATCAAATTCCTTTGAAATACCTGTCAAACGGATGGCTTATTGGGAAAATAACTTCTTCTCCCGGATGTTGGGGAGGAGACCGGGACAAAAAGCTTCAATTTCCCTGTCGCTTTGAATCGGTGACGATGGATCGAAAATTTGACGGTTACGCGGTAAAAGGCCGTCTCGAGGTTGAGGATATGCGTTTTTTCACGAAAAACGAAATTCATTCCATGATTCGCGTTGAGTTGGCCGACGATGAACTTCGCGGGGGAACAAACGTTTTTCATGTTTCGGAAGATTCGTCTCCTAAAATCCGTTTTCGTTTTTCGCCGACGGAAGAGTTTAAAGGGCGGCCGCTTTTCGTCGAGATTCGTCATGAAAGAAACCCCAATTTCTCGTTGGCGGACGGCGGAGAGCTGAATGAAGAGACCGTCAGTCCCGATTTGGGGCCGAACGATTTTCGAAAATCGGTCGTTCCGGTAACCCAGGGAGAAATTGAATTGGAACGCGGCGCGAAGTCGGGGTTTGAGACGTTTATTTTTACGCCGATTCTGCGTGAAAACGGCGAAGAGAAACTTGGGCGTCCCTTGAAATTTGCTTTTACCGTTCCATTTGCGGAGGCGGGCGGCGGAACGGACGGCTTGAACGTTCGGAATCGTTGGTTTGGCGTTTCGACTCATGCGAATATTGGATGCGTGGATCGTCTTTCTCTGGCCGGATTCGGTATGATTCGCGACGACTGTATCTGGCGGCATGTTGAAAAAGAAAAAGGCGTTTATTCTTTCCCAAAATATCTTGACGATTACGTGGACCGGTCTCTGGAATTAGGGCTTGAGCCGCTGATTATTATTCTTTACTCCAATCCGCTCTACGACGAGGCGGATTTCCCGCATACGGAGGAAGGTCTTGCCGCATATGCGCGTTACGCGGCGGAGGTCGTCCGGCATTTTAAAGGCCGGTGCCGATACTTTGAGGTCTGGAACGAATGGAACGGCGGGTGTTCAATGAAACATGCGGAGCATACCGGGTCAAATACCCCGGAAAATTATGTTCGTCTGCTTAAGACCGCTTCCAGGGCAATGCGTGAAGCGAATCCGGACATTGTGATTATTGGAGGCGGCGGCGACCACTATGTCTACCATAAAAAACAGATTGCGAAAGAAATGGAACTGGGCGTCATGAACTACTGCGACGCCTATTCGATTCATCCCTACATTTACCCCAATACGCCGGAAAGCGAAGGGTATCTTGAAAAAATGAAGGAGATTGTTTCAATTATGCGGCAAAATGGCTGCGAAAATCCGCGTATCTGGCTTACCGAACTTGGATGGCCGACATATCGCGGTTTGCATTTTGATCGGGAAAAAGAGCAGTCCGCGCTTAATCGCGAGGAATTTTCCGCTCGAATGTTTGTGAGGTACGCGCTGGAATGTCGGAGTTTGCCGGAAATCGAGACTTTTTTCTGGTACGATTTGCAGAACGACGGGATGGACGCCGGCTACAATGAGAATAATTTCGGCATTCTCCATAATCATCAGACCGGATGGCAGCCGAAAGCCGTCTACTCCGCGATGGGGACACTTGTGCCTCTCATGGACGGGGCGGCGGTTTCGCTTTGTTCGGAACTTTCGACCGACGAATTGAGGGTGTGGAAAATCGTTCGCAACGACGGCGAAACGATTCTCTGCGCCTGGACGCTTGATAAAAATGAAACGATTGTTTTTCCGGAAGAGATAAAGGTTCGAAAGGTCTTTGGTCTTTACGGAAATGAAATGCCTCTGGAAACCAGACTTGTCACGCCTCAGCCGATTTATTTCCGATTGGCAAAATAGTCCGGCCGACGTTTGGGGATTGGAGCGGAAAAAGTGTTGATTTTCTGCTCCATCTTTATTTTTCAGTAAAAAGACCTGTTTTTAATTTGATTTGTCTATGAAACGTTGGTTGCTGAAATTTACGGTTTTTATTTCATTCCTTTTTCTTTTTCATCTTGAAAATTTTTTTCCGGTTATTTTTAGAGGCGTTCGGGCGTTAAGTCCCTTTCTTTTTCTTGCGGACGTTGCGTCGGGGACGTTCGTTTCATTAGGATTTTTTACGATTTTGGCGGGTTCTGTCCTGCTTGCGCTGAACGTCTGGAAGAGACGTTTTTTCTGTCGCTGGATTTGTCCGTTGGGGTTTTTGCAGGATGTTTTTCGTTCGATTCGTTCCGCCCTGCTCCGTCTTTGCCCTTTTCTCCGTCTTCCGTCTTTTTCCGGGCTTCATCTTTTCCGATATTCCGGCATGATTCTGGCTTTGGCGAC
>CAZWOV010000203.1:0-5648 GCA_964635645.1 uncultured Planctomycetaceae bacterium
GGTTTTCGACACGCCGTTAATGAGAATCGTGCGCTCCGTCAGGTTGGGGCGTACCGTTGGGAAACTGACGAATTTATGCCCGCTGTAGACGAGGTTTTCGTATATTTCATCCGCAACGACCCACAGATCTTTTTCAAGGGCGACGTCCGCCAGCGCTTCCAGTTCGGCGCCGGAGTACATGTTGCCGGTCGGATTCGAGGGACTGCACAGAAGCAGACACTTCGTTTTGGGAGTGCAGGCCGCGCGGAAGGCCGCCGGTGTGAGTTTGAAATCGTCTTCCTGGCGGGTTTCGACGATAACCGGTACGCCGCCCGCGAGTTTAACCAGTTCGGCGTAGCTCACCCAGTACGGAGCGGGGATAACGACTTCTTCGCCTTCGTCGATGAGAACGGTGAATACGTTGTGCAGACAGTGCTTGGCGCCGTTGGAAACCGTGATGTTTTCCGGTTTGTATTCGAGACCGTGACGCGCCTGATAGAATTTGCAGATAGCCTGTTTCAATTCCGGTATGCCGGACGCTACGGTGTAGCGAGTCTTACCTTCCTGCATCGCTTTGACGGCGGCTTCGCAGATGTGGGCGGGAGTGCCGAAATCCGGTTCGCCAAGACTCAGACTGATCACTTTTCGGCCGGAAGCCTTCAATTCTTTCGCTTTCGCGGCCATGGTCAGCGTGGCGGACGGTTCAAGCGCGGCAATTCGACGGGAAAGGGTTGACTGCATTTTTATTCACTCCAATGGGGCTTGCGGAAATTAAAAACAATGAAAACTGATATATTATAGTGAAATTTTGCGTAAAGAAAAGAGGGGGGGCGACTTTTTTAACCTTTTTTCACCGCAAAAGAAAAACTTTTACGAACCGTCGGCGTTCGTGATGAAAAGAAAACGGAACAAAAACAAGATAAACCCGGACGGCGCCTGAAAATGCTAAAACCCGCAGGTTCCGGAGAACCTGCGGGTTTTAGAGTAGATTCAAACGAATCGTAAATTACGATCAGTTGCTCTTCGTGAAGTTCGGGTCTGTGTTGCCTTCGTTAGTGACAGTGGCGCGACTGAAAGCAAGCTGATCCGGTTTGTAACCAATGCCTTCTTCGGTTCCGTCGACGAATTTGTCAGAGCTGCGTTCCTGATAAATGTAAGCGCCGTCCTGGAAGTAAGAATCGGAAGCGCCGTCGCCAACGGTATCCGGAGTGGCAACTTCCCACGGATAGCAGATGTAGTAGGACTGGTCAAGAGCGACCATGGCTTCGGCGACGTCGCCAAGTTCGGTGTTCAGAGCGTCGCGGACGGCGGAAAGAGCGCCGACGATACCGATGACCAGGACGGTGACCAAAAGAATCCATTCAAACGTCAAAACGCCGGATTCATCATTCATAATACGATTCAGCATGATTTTCTCCTCCAAATTGAGAAATTTAATAGCGCGTTTGCGATTTTAACAACCAGCGTAGTTGCTCATCGCAAACAGGAATTGTCAACTTTGTGTCGTAGTGATTGTGTCAATTGTTTTTCTTTTGACAATTGTAATATACCATATCTTTACTATCTTGTCAAGCGATAAAGTGAAGATTTTGCCGATTTTATCTAAATTTCTTGTCTTTCTTGTTTTTTGTAATGCGCAGAGGGAAACGATTTTTGTGATTTGGTGTAAAAGTAAGACTTTGACTTGTCGAAAAAGTCTTTTGAGTTTAAAGAAGGAAGTGGTTTTGAAGAAATATTGCCTGAAAGATTCTGAACGAGAAAGCGGCGGTAGTAACCGCCGCCTGTTGAAAAATAGAAAAAGGTTTATGAAATGCAGAAAAAAGATTAAATCATGGCTTTTGACATGAAATCCCATCCGAGCACGGGCATGGCCACTTTGTATTCTCCGTCTTCATTTGGGAGGGTGGGCGGATCGGCTTCCCAGCTCCATTCTTTCGGTTTTGGAAGTTCCTCCTGAAGCATTTCTTCCCAAGTGACGACCTTTCCGGTGTACGCGGCCATGCGTCCCATAATGCATGTTCCGGTGGAGTTTGCCATGTAGGCGCCGTTATTGACATAGGTTTCACCGCCGCTTCTGATCGCGTCGAGCAGGACCTTGTGTTCGTACTGGAGTCCGTTCATTTCGTATTTCTGCGTGTGTTTGTATGGATTTGGCCCGAAGATTTCGAGTTTTCCGGCGCAGTTTGTGATTTGGGCGTAGCCTTTTGACCCGTAGAGCCAAGTGGAGGCGTCGCTCCATGCGCCAGGAATCTGTCGGGAGTTTGCCTGCAGCATTCTTCCGTCGTCAAATTCATACGAGACGGCCATGGTATCGTACATATCGCCGGTATCGGCTCCTCTTCGGACGAGCCGTCCCCCCATTCCCATGGCGGATTTAGGGGTAGGATCCCCCATGCACCAGAGGGCGACGTCGATTTGGTGAATGGTGACGTCGTTAATGTATTCGCTTGCCATCCAGCAGAAGTTGACCCAGTTGAGCATCTGGTAGCTCATTTCGGTGTCGTCTTCTCTTCGTGGTCTTCTCCAGAGCTGTCCTCCCATGCGGTTTGCTTTTGCCGCGACGATATCTCCAATGGCGCCTTCGCGCAGTTTGGCGACGAAGTCGATGGTTCCGGGCCAGTATCGGTTGCAGAGACCGGAAACGAGGTTTAGTTTCTTCTGACGCGCCATTTCGGAGGCTTCAAGAATCATTCGGATTCCCGCTCCGTCCACGGCGACGGGTTTTTCGGCGAAAACATGTTTTCCCGCGGCGATTGCTTCCTTAAGCATCTGGGGACGGAAAAACTGCGGCGTGGTGAGGAAAACGATATCCACGTCGCTCTCAAGGACTTTTTTGTATCCGTCAAAACCGGAATAGATTGTGTCTTCGGCGACGGCGATACGGTCTCCAAGCTGTTCCTTGAGGAGCGCCATGGCGTCTTTCCCCTTTTGCGGAAAAACGTCGGCGGCGTGGGTGAGTTTGATGTTTTCGTCAATGCTCATCGCGTTTCCGACCGCGCCGCAACCGCGTCCGCCGCAACCGATGATACCAATTTTCAGAAGGCTGGATTCGCCGGCATAGATTTTACTTTGCGCCGCAAAAGTACTGGCGAGAGCGGCAGAAGCGGCGATGGAGCCATGTTTTAAAAATGTGCGCCGTGAAGTTTTAGACATACCGTTTACCTTTCTGTTCAGAATCAGGAGACCTGTCTGAAGCCGTAGAGATGAAATGAAATTTATTCGGGCGGGCGATGAAAGCTGTCTTTCATCCTTACTGTCATTTTAGTAAAGTTCGGGCGTTTTGTCAATACCCGGCGTTGAGAAAGTTGAAAAGAGCGATTGTTTTTGACGAAGATTCCGGGAGGGGCGGCGGATTTTGTGATTTTCAGACTTGACCGGACGGAATTGAAAAAACTGCCGCGGGGAACGATTCCCCCGCGGGGCAAAATGTTCGGCGGGATGGATTAATACTTCCACTCGTCGCGCCATTCAAGATACGGAATACCGTTTTCGTCGAATAAAACCGGGAGCCAGACGTAACGCCCGTCGATAGCGTTGGCGGGATTCCAACGGTCCGCCATGAAAATAAATGTTCCCGGCTTGCCGACGACGGGAATGACGAAAGTACTTTGCGAATGGAACGTCAGATTCTTTTCTTCGTCGGTTCCGCGGCAGGGATTGCCGACTTCGGTCCATTCTCCCATGATGGAGTCGGCGACGGCCAGACGCGCGGCGTTGGGATTCCAGCCGGTACAGCCGGAAGTAAACAGGAAATACTTTCCGTCTTTTTTGAAGATAGCCGGCGCTTCGTTGAATTTACCGGGAAAAATACGGATCCAGTCTCCGGAATGACCGAGATAATCGTCCGTCAGACGCGCGATATGAAGCGTTCCGTTTTCTTCCGACGAATAAATGTGGTACGCCGTTTCGTCGTCGTCCACGAAAATCGTCATGTCGCGAGCCATTTGACCGCCGAAAAAGTCGCGTCGGTAAATCATATCCAGAGGATATCCGGGGACGGGGCCTCCGCCCATTTGAATTTTATTGAGATACTCCGTTTCTTCCGGACGAAGGGGTTCTCTGAATCGTCCCTGAATGTTTATCGGCCAAAATCCGGCGTTAATTCTTTTCGATTCCACGAAACGGTACGGGCCGGTTACGCAATCCGCGACCGCCACGCCGGTTCGGGCGCTGGAATAGTTCTGTCCGATCTCAAGATGAAACCACATGACGAATTTTCCGGTTTTCCTGCAATAAACCACTTTGGGGCGTTCAAGAATGCCGCCTTTGGCAATGTCCGACTTTGGGTTCTGCGAGACTTTCAGCGCGATTCCCTCGTCCTTCCAACGATAGAGGTCTTCGGAGGAATAACAGTGGACGCCGACTTGCGCGAAGTTGCCCTCTTCGCCTTCGATTTTGTGTTCTCCGAACCAATAGTATCGTCCTTCGTGAAAAAACATACCGCCGCCGTGGGCGTTAATGGGAGTTCCCGCCTCGTCCCGCCAGATTTGTCCGGGCCGGAAGGAGTTATTGCCGTCTTCCGCCGGGAAACAGACTGAAATCGGCAACAGTAAGAAATAAAACGCTGAGAGTAATCGAGTTAAAAATTTCAGCATGACGTTCCTTTGGGATGTTCAGTTAACGTTGGAAGTAATTTTTTAGTCCAGGAATACTGGTTCCGGATATTCTCTTACGGGAGCGAAGCGGTACTGAATATCCGGTAACCCCAGAGCCAGACCTCCGGCTACCCGGTTTCCTTTGGGGATTTGAAGTAATTTTCCGATTTTGGGATTTCGCGCCGCCGCGCTTTGGACAAAACCGAGATAAAAAGCGCCCGCTCCCAGCGCCTCGGCGGCCATTACCGCGTTTTGAAGCGCCAGATGAGCGTCCATCTCCGCGAAATTTCCGTCCTTTACGGCATAGTGCGCAATGAGAATGGTTGGAGCCTCGTGAAGAATCAGGTCTTTTTTCCGCGTTTTTTCCACGATGGATTTGATAAATGGCAAACGGCGGTAGTTTCGACCGGCTTCTGAATTTGGGAAAAGTTTCGACGCCAGAAAACCGATCGGGGAAGCAAGCAGATCCGCCGCTTTTTTCAACGTTTCGGCAGTTTCGCGCCATACTCCGCGCAGAATTTCCGGATCGGAGACTTCGGTCCAGAATACCCGCCGCGAATTGCAGGCCGTCGGCGCCAGTTCTGCAAACCGAATGATTTTCTCGACCGTCTCGCGGGGGACCCTTTCTTTCTGAAAACGCCGAACGGAACGCCGCGCCAGTCCCATGGCCAGAAGGTCGTCGTATGCGGAGGGAGAGCGTTTGCCGAGCGGTATTTTCTTATCGGAGCCAAATTCTGAATGAACGATCGCGTCCGCCGGACAGGCGCAGACGCAGTGCCCGCATTGAATGCACGCTTCCGGGGCGCGTACGGCCGGAACTTCCATTCCTTCGCCGGACTCCGGAAAGGCAAAAAGTCCCGCGGGACATATCTCCAGGCAGAGACCGCAGTGAACGCAATTCTGATTAACTGAAATATTCATAACGGCGGCGGATAACAGGAAATCCTCTTAAATAAAATTGGAAAACTTCAAAGTAAAAAAAACGGAGAGGCGCTTTTGCGGCGATTCCTCTCCGGTTGGCATGTCAAATTGGGGACGCGAAATCACCAACCGATCATCATGTTGGATTCGATT
>CAZWOV010000204.1:0-5632 GCA_964635645.1 uncultured Planctomycetaceae bacterium
CGGTGGCCGGCGTATCATTATTCAAACTCGCCATGTCGATTTTCGCTCTCAACGTTCGGGAACCGTCCGGAAATTCGCCGTTCTTCATTCGCGTAAAGAGGTCGAGATTTTCTTCAACGCTTCGATTCCGATCGGGACTTTCCTCGCCGGGCCGCGTCAAATCGCCGCGCATTCGGCTGATTTCTTCTCCCGTCTGGTCGCAAACGTACGCTTTGCCGGCCTTGATAAGCTGAACGGCCCATTCGTAGAGCTGATCGAAATAATCCGACGCAAAGAATTTTTTGTCCCAGTGAAATCCAAGCCACTCGATATCTTCCTGAATAGCTTCGACGTATTCGTCTTCTTCTTTCGAGGGATTCGTATCGTCAAAACGCAAATTGCATTTTCCGCCGTATTCCTGCGCAATTCCAAAATTCAGACAAATAGATTTTGCGTGACCGATATGCAGATATCCGTTAGGTTCCGGCGGGAAGCGCGTCTGAATTTCCGTATGCTTTCCGGAAGCCAGATCTTCTTCGACTATCTTCCGAATAAAATCTTTGGAACCGCTGTTTTCATTGCGAACTTCGGCGTCGGGCATTTTTTCGCTCCCCTCTCACATTGAACCAAGAAACTAAAATCACTTCCGCTCATTTTAACCGAAACCAGAATTTTCAAAAGAGGGGGGGAGCGGCAATTTCCTGTTTTTTCTTATTTTTTTCTTTTCTTCTCCTTTTTCCCGCCGATTCGCCAAGTCGGAATCCCCGAAACGTTCTTTCGCATTATCGACTTTTCTTCATTACGGTTCATTTCCGAGCGCTTCCAATTTCCGCTTGCTTCTGATTTTCGTTTAATTCTGACTTTTCGTCTGCGTCGTCTGCGAAAAAAAGAATATGGACCATTGCCAGAATCAACCCGACGACGAGACAGGAGTCGGCAATATTAAAATTCGGCCAATGATAGGAACCGATCATGACTAATATCCAGTCGCGAACGGCATAAACGGGTTCTCCCGGCTGATGAATGGGCGAATCGTTAATCCACGGAATAAAATGCGCCTGCCAGAGCAATTGATGAAGCCCGATACGGTCAAACGTATTTCCTAACGCCCCGCCGACGAACAAAGCCCCGACAATCGTCGTCAGGACGCCTTTTGCCGACTCCGTCCAGAAAAGCCACGCGACGATCACGACAAGAGCCAGAAGCGAGAAGAACGAAAAAAACCAGGAAAACCCCTGCCCCATACCAAAGAGCGCGCCCTCGTTAAGACTGGTTTGAACTCCCATAACGTTCGGGATCCACCACCATACCGGCTTTTCGCCCGGAAGGCCGCAAACGGCAAAAGCCCACGATTTGGTCGCAAGATCAACAAGCAGAACCAAAACGGCTACGGCCAGAAATAAAAAATATCTTGAACAGGGATTTTTCTGCGGCATCATGTATCAGGCGATAAGTATCAAGCGATAAAAAGTAAAAACGGGGAAAAACGCCCGCTCAAAGTCCGGCTTTTTCCGCGCATTTGACGCACATTGAAGCGTACGGCATAACCTGAAGTCTGCGTTTGGGGATTTTTCCGCCGCAAACCTCGCAAACGCCGTACGTGCCGTCGTCAATTCGATGAAGAGCTTCGTCGACCTGTTTAAGAGTCTCGCGTCCGCTCTGGGCCAGTTGAAGAGTAAAATCCCGATCGTAATTATCCGATCCAATGTCCGCCATATGAACGGGCATCGAGGAAAGCTCGTTTTCATTACGATTCAAAGCCAGATCCGCCATGTGGGCCACGTCGCCAACCAGACGGGCGCGAAGAATCAAAAGATCCTTTCGAAAAAGTTCCAAATCGGCGTCACGCATTGGAGGACTCCTTAAAAAAAGGAAACAAACGTTCAAAAAGCAACAGTCCGCGACAATCCGCTCCCAAGAATCAAATTTCACGAACATTCTGAAACAATTCTTAAATCGTGCAGACCGACGGTATTATTTTAGCGAATCCCCAAAATTTGTCAAGAGAAAATTTTTGATTTCTTTATTTTTTAATTCGACGGAAAAGACGGATTTTCGACTTTCGATTCCCCAAACAGCCCGCCGCGCCCTTCCTGCCCGTTTTTCCCCTTAAATCAGGGATTTATTTATTAATAAAAAAATAACCATTAATTTTAAAAAAAATCCGTTGGACGTCCGGCCAAATATCGCAATCGCGCTCCCTGATCCCTAATCTCTAACTCCTAACTCCTAACTCCTAATTTCAATTCCCACCTTTACCTCTGCCTTCCTTTTCAATATCCCCGCTTCCAAAATGGAGAAAAAATTTTCATTATCGATTCCAAGACGAAAAACGATAAAATGTATCGTTTTTTCCGCTTAATGATAAAAAATTGCTTTTTTTTTAACTTTTTTTTCAAAATTACGATTGCCTGTACTTGAAAAAATTTCCTCCAGGCGCTATACTTACGATAGAGTTAAGGAAAACAATTAACTCTAAAAAACCTTCAACGCCTAATGCGCGGGAACTAAATATTGGTGAGCCGATAATGAGCTCGTAAGGGACCCGTTTCAAAAGTCTTCGGAGAATGTATCTGTGCGCGACTCCTCGAGAGAACGCACATCACAGGAAATCGAAGCTCGGGTATCCGCATTTAATTTACGGGCTCTCCAATACCCCTGCCGACTTGGCGTCTGAAGGTTTTTTTGCGTATTTTGCAGTCCTGAACCCGTCCGTCGTTTTTGACTTCGCAACCCGTCGCTTTTCACTTTACGGCTCGTCGATGGACCGCCGACGGAACGTTCGGCAGTCGTTTGAGAGATTGAATTCAGCCAATCGTCAGGAAAAATCAATGCCACAGCTTCCTCCCAACGTCGAGATACTTTCTCCCGCGCGGAATCGCGTCATTCTTTCGGTAAATCCCAAAGCCGGACGGCGTTCATCAAAAACCAAAGCGGAATTACTTGCCGAAACATTACGCCGGGGCGGAATGGAAGTGGAAATTCTCACCGACCTGGAAACGGTCGCGCGGCAGGCGAACGAATTGCATCGAGCGGGAAAATTGCGGGCGTTAATTGGTCTTGGAGGCGACGGCACGGCCGCAGAACTGACGAACCGAACCGAACCGGGAGTACCGATCGCCCTTTTGCCTTGCGGCACGGCAAATTTATTGGCCAAAAATCTGAAATACTCTTTCAAACCGGAAAAGTTCGCAGAAATGATTCTTGCGGGAAAAGTCGCGCAACTTGACGTCGCCCAGGCAAACGACCGCCTTTTTCTCGCCATGATAGGCTTCGGTTTCGACGCGGAAGTCGTTAATCGCGTCCATACGGCAAGAATGAGCAATCCGAAAGGCGCGCACATTAATTATTTTTCCTACGTAAAACCCATCCTTAAGGCTCTCGCAAGCTACCGTTTCCCCAAAGTCCGCGTCGAATTTCTCAATGACGACGGAGAACCGACCGGCGAAAGTTACGAACGTTCCTGGGCGTTCATCTGCAATATCCCCAATTACGGCTGGGGCGTTCCGATTGCCCCCGGCGCCAATGCGTTCGACGGGAAACTGAATATTTGCCTGTGGCGCGGAAGGACGCTGTGGAGCGGAATCGTTCTTTCGATTCTGGCCCAGCTGGGCGGAAGTCATCGTTTCTGGTGGCGCGCAAACATGAAGAGCGGAAGGAATTTCCGTATTACCCCGGTTTCCAACCCGCGCGATGGAATCGCAATTCCGTATCAACTGGACGGCGATCCCGCGGGCGAACTGGTTTCCAGCGGCGGCAAATCTTCCGTAAACGTCAGGATTCTTGAAAAACGTCTCTCTATTTTCGTAAGATAAACACGAAACCGCTCAATCGAATCATCGCAGATAAACTGAAAACAGCTCTCAAAAACCGAGCGCTGTTTTCAGTTTAGGGCCAAATCAGAAATATTCCGTTTTCCTTCGCGCCTTTTTTTAAAAACAGTCTCCGGAACGGACGTTTCGTCTCCTCAACGTCCGTTTCTGCGCGAACCGATTCCTGGAAAACGTTTCAGGGGCAAATCAGTGGATTCTCTGTCCCGGAAGAGCTCCGGAATCCGGCGAAAGCAGGAAAATATCCTTTCCACCCGGACCGGCGGCGCAAACCATACCTTCGGAAAGCCCAAATTTCATCTGGCGCGGTTGAAGATTCGCAACGCAGACGACCAGACGCCCGACCAGATCTTCCGGTTTGTAGGCGGATTTGATTCCCGCGAAAACATTCTTCGTAACGTCACCCCCCAGAGAAAGAGTCAGGTGAAGAAGTTTCCTGGCGTCCGGAACTTCTTCCGCCATGACGATTCGGGCGACGCGGAGATCCACTTTGCAGAAATCGTCGATGGTGCAGACGTCTTCCAGCGGCTCGTCTTCCAGCGGCTTCGCGCTGTCGTCCCACTGAGACTTCGTCTCTTCCTCACACGGATTTTTTTCTTCGGGTTTATTTTCTTCCCGCGTTTCTTCAATCATAGCTTCAATCGCTTTCTCGTCCATACGATTCATTAAATGACTAAACTCGTTTACTTTGGTTCCGCAAAGAGGAACCTTCACATCGTCAATCGTCCAGTTCTCCGCATTTTCGTTCAGAAGAAGCGCGGACTGAACGGCCAGTTTCGGCAAAATGGGCGAAAGATAAATCGCCATCTGCCGATAAAGATTCAACGCGATCGAGCAGACGTCCTGGAGCTCCTTCTGCCGGGCAGGATCCTTACGCAGCGCCCATGGAGCGGAATCCTCGACAAATTTATTCGCCCGATCTCCAATGGCCATCGCCAGACGCGTTACTCGGGCAAAATCGCAATCTTCATACGCCTGTGCGATTTCATCCGCCTGCGACGCTCCAAATTCAAAAAGTCCGCCGTCCGCCGGATAAACGGAAGACATGCCGACCTCTTTGATAAACTTGGCCGTTCGGCTGGCCAGATTAACCAGTTTGCCGACAAGATCGGAATTCACCTTCTCGCGAATGTCGGCAAAATTCAAATCGACGTCGTCCACGCGATTCGTAAGTTTTGACGCGAAATAATATCGAAGATAGGCGGGATCCAAATACTTCAAATAGGTATCGGCCTTAATAAACGTTCCTTTGGATTTGGACATTTTCTCGCCGTTCGTGGTCAGCATTCCATGAATATGGACCTTTTTCGGGAGATTGAAACCGGCGATCTTGAGCATCGCGGGCCAAAAGAGCGTATGAAAATAGGTAATATCCTTTCCAATGAAATGGTGAATCTCCGTCTCGGGGTCTTTCCACCAGCTTTCCCAATCTTCATTTTCACGTTTGCACCAGACGCGCGTCGATCCAATGTACCCAATCGGCGCGTCAAACCAGACGTACCAGTAATTGCCCGGCGAATCCGGTATTTCAAATCCAAAGTACGGCGCGGGACGCGAAATATCCCAATCGCGCAGTTCGTCGCCAAGGAAATGCCCCGCGAGATAGTTGGCGATTTCAGGCTGAAGACGCCCGCCGCTCTGCGTCCACTCGGTCAGGAACGGGCGAAGACGTTCAATTTCAACCATGAGATGTTCGGCTTCCCGCATTTCGGGAGTCGTTCCGGAAAGAGCGCTGACCGGATTTTTCAAATCGACCGGCGAGTAGGTGGCGCCGCATTTGTCGCACGAGTCGCCGTACTGATCCTCCGCTCCGCATTTGGGGC
>CAZWOV010000205.1:0-5626 GCA_964635645.1 uncultured Planctomycetaceae bacterium
TGTAGACAAAAAAACCTGACATAATTCATATTATGTCAGGAGATTATGGGGGATACATAAGTAAGGTATCCTTTTTTTGTAAATCCTAGCACAAACAGGTCCGAAAATCAAGATGCAGCAGCAGAAAAATACACTTCAAATTTTGTCGGCGCTATTGATTTCAGCGGCGATTTTCACGTTACCGGAGGCGGATCGCTTAACGGAACGTATCAGAATCTGAACTCCATGTCCCTTACGGACGGAAATTACTCTCTGGGCGGAAACATTTTCGTCGTAGACAGTCTTACGACGAAAAGCGACCTGTCCGTCGATTCCAATGGAAAAATCGTCTACGTCGATAATATGAACGTAGACGGTTCGATGATAAATAACGGCTCCGTCAACGGCGTAAACAACCTGACCGTTTCCGGCGATATCACAAATACCGGCGTCATGCAATTAATCGACGTTCTTAACGCCGGTTCGCTGGACAACTCCGGCGATTACTCCGGACGCGACATGACTCTGGACGGCGCGTTAAAGAACTCCGGTTCCATTATTCTTAACGGGAATCTGGCGGCCGGAAGTATTTCCACTTCAAAATCTCTGCTCGTCAACGGCTCGCTTACTACCGGCGATTTTGAGGTTCTGAAAAAAGGCGAATCCTCCTCCGTTTTCATCGGCGGAACCCTAAACGCGGGAAACATCGTCAACCAGGGCGCTTTTTCCGTCGCGGGAAAAACGACGGCCGTTTCCTTGACGAATCAGAACGGAACCATGACCTTTGACGATCTGTCGCTCACCGGAAAGCTCTCAAACTCCGGAACCATCGTCTCTACCGGCTTCCTGAAAGCCAATTCAATCGACACTTCCGGTTCCATCATCTTCAAAACCGGAATCGAATCCGAGGGAGATATCTCCATCAACGCGTCGGAGTCGGAAGACGGGACTCCGTTTATCGGCACAAACGGAAGTATTCAGGCAAAAACCATTAATCTTAACGCCGGAAAACTTTACGCGGGCGTCGGCGTGGAAACGAATAAACTGAATATTACCGACGGGGAATTTTTCTCAAACGGCGCGCTTACCGCGGGCAACGTCGTCAACAAGGGAACCGTTGCCGTTAAAGGCGCGGTGGAAGCCGACTCCATAAACACCTCGAATTCTTGGACCAGTCTGGGAGCCGTTTCCGTCGCGGGAAAACTCAATACCGCCGGCGAGTTTATCGTCATGGGCGATTTGAGCGTCGGCGACTCGTTTACCAACGGCGGCCAGGCCTCGATTACCGGAACCATTCAGGCCAAAAGCCTGACCAACGCGGAAAATGCAGTTCTGGAATCGCTCGACTCCGTAAAAATCAAGGGAAACTTTGAGAACGCCGGAACCTTCACAACGCTTGGAGACCTTGAAGCCGCCGACCTGAAAAACCTTTCGTCCGGAGTCCTGAACCTTGCCGGAAACGCAAAGCTCGCCTCGCTTCAAAATGAAAATCAGATTAATTTCGCAGGACAAACGACCGTCGCGGGAAACATGACCAACGCGGGAAACATGTCGGGAACCTCTGCGAATTCCAGCGTACTGATCAAGGGAAATCTGGAAAATCGAGCGGATTCAACTCTCGAAAAAGTTCGTTTTGTCGAAGTAAACGGAACCGTAAACAATCAGGGAAAAATTACCGGCCGCGGTTTCTCCTCCACTTTCACCTCGTTTGGCGAAGTCGTCAACAACGGCGAAATTTCAAATTTTGAATCCGTTCAGACGGAAAGTTTAAAAAACTCGGGAAAACTTGAGACTTCAAATTTCCTGTCAAATTCAACCGCCGTCAACTCCGGAACCATGCTCGGAACCGGCGAAGGCGCCGTTTTCAAATTTAACGAAAATCTGGAAAACTCCGGAACCGTTGCCGGAACAGAAAAAATCACCGTTCAGGAA
This sequence comes from uncultured Planctomycetaceae bacterium, assembly GCA_964635645.1. Classification (GTDB taxonomy): domain Bacteria; phylum Planctomycetota; class Planctomycetia; order Pirellulales; family Thermoguttaceae; genus RGIG3701. The sequence goes on from CAZWOV010000205.1 coordinate 1,912, forward strand.
AATCTTAAAAACAGCGGAATTGTCGCCGGAACGGGAAAAGACTCCAAACTGTCCGCGAACGCCGTCAATAACGCGGAAAACGCCGAAATCTCAAATTTTGAAAGTCTGGAATCCGCTGGAAAAACCGTCAACGAAGGAACGATTACCGCTACCGGAGCGGGTTCAAATTACTCGTTCGGAAGCCTCCAAAACTCCGGTTCTCTCCTGAATGTGGAAAAAATCGCGGTTGAGGAAGAAGCCGACGTTTCCGGAAAAATTCTGGGCGTCGGAAAGAGTTCAAGTTTTCGCGCCGGAAGCCTCGTCGGAGACGGAACAGACGGAGCGTTTAACGGAACCGTCGCAAACTTCGGCGAGTTTACCAACAATTCCGACCTGACCAACGAAGGAACCATCCTCGGTTCCGGCGATACCGCCGTCTTCAATCAGAACGGAAAACTCGTCAACGCTTCCTCGATATCCGGTTTCCAATTCGGAAACGTCTCCGGCAACGTAGTCAACTCCGGAACCATGCTCGGAACCGGCGAAGGCGCCGTTTTCAAATTTAACGAAAATCTGGAAAACTCCGGAACCGTTGCCGGAACAGAAAAAATCACCGTTCAGGAAAATCTTAAAAACAGCGGAATTGTCGCCGGAACGGGAAAAGACTCCAAACTGTCCGCGAACGCCGTCAATAACGCGGAAAACGCCGAAATCTCAAATTTTGAAAGTCTGGAATCCGCTGGAAAAACCGTCAACGAAGGAACGATTACCGCTACCGGAGCGGGTTCAAATTACTCGTTCGGAAGCCTCCAAAACTCCGGTTCTCTCCTGAATGTGGAAAAAATCGCGGTTGAGGAAGAAGCCGACGTTTCCGGAAAAATTCTGGGCGTCGGAAAGAGTTCAAGTTTTCGCGCCGGAAGCCTCGTCGGAGACGGAACAGACGGAGCGTTTAACGGAACCGTCGCAAACTTCGGCGAGTTTACCAACAATTCCGACCTGACCAACGAAGGAACCATCCTCGGTTCCGGCGATACCGCCGTCTTCAATCAGAACGGAAAACTCGTCAACGCTTCCTCGATATCCGGTTTCCAATTCGGAAACGTCTCCGGCGACGTGGTCAATCAGGGAACGGAAGAAAAACAGGCTCTTATTTCCGGCCTCGGCGACCATTCCAGATTGACCGTTACGGGAAATGTTTCAAATCTTGAAAACGCTCAAATTAAAGACTTTGAGCAAATCAATGTCGTCGGCAACCTGACCAATGCGGGAACGCTCGAAAATTTCCGCAACATTACGGTTGACGGCGTATTCGTCAACAGCGAATCCGGCGCACTCAACCTGACGCTTCAGGACGGCAACCTGAGCAAAATAACCGTTCGCGGCGGCGAAGCCGTCGTCAACGGCGGAAGCGTAACGCTTAACGGCGAACCTCTGGAAATCGGTGAAAAGTACTCGTTTATCATCGTGGAAAATATTGAAAACGGCGGGCTTACCGTGAATCAGGAACTGACTATCGACGCCTCCGAAAACTCAAGCGCAATCCCAAAACTTTTCCATGTCGCCGGTTTTCATAATCAGAACGAGTATTGGGTCACGCTCTGCCGAGACGTCGTTTACGGAAAATTCGACGTTGAATCTCCGAATCAGCACAACGTCGGCACCTACCTTGACCAACTGGCTTACTCGCTCGATACCAAAACCCCATTTTACGAAGACAACGATCTGGTAAAAGTTCTCTCCGCTCTGGACGATCTCGCCGCGTCCGAAGGGACTTCCGCCGGTTCAAACCCGGTTGGAAACGCTCTTGACCAGCTCGGCGCCGGAATCTACGCGAATCAGGGAATTCTGGCAATGCAAAACACATGGTTTGCGCACCAGAACCTCGCGAACTTTATTCGCCCTCTGGATACCGTTTTCAATGAATACGATCATCCGGAACTGCGCGGAAACAACCTCTGGGGAGGCGCCGTTGGAAACTCCGGGAAAATCGACGCCGATTCCAATTTCAAAGGCTTCTCCTTTGATTCGGCTGGCGTTATCGTCGGGTACGATTTCTTCCGTTCCTCTTCTTTCCGGGCCGGAGCGTATTTCCAATTCATGAATACCAGCGTTTCACAAAAAGGACTCGCCGCGTCGTCTGACGCCGACCAGTACGATCTGGGGCTTTACGGAGTCTACCAGAACGACTACGGATACCTGATCGCCAGCGGAAATCTCTCCTACGGAAATTACTCCGTCGACCGAAGAGTTGCCTTCGGCGGTGAAAACGAATGGATCGACCGTTCTCACCATGGGAAACGCGACAGCTTCCAACAGTCTCTTCGCGTTGAAACTGCCGCCAACATCGTGTTCGTCGGCGGCCGCCTTGTCCTGCGCCCATTCGTCGGACTCACTTACATTCACATGACGATGGACGACGTCCTTGAATCCGGAGGGGATCAGTACGTTACGGCAATCCAGAGCAAAGGGTTCGACCTGAATTCGCTCCGACCGGAAATCGGAGCCCGATTAGGGTGCGCTTTCAGAACCGATTGGGCGGCGGTGGGACTCAATTTCCGCGCCTCCTGGGTCCATGAATTCTGCGACACGCAAACGGTCGTTGAAAATAAATTCAGCAATCCGAATTATGGAGCGCAGGCCTGCGGATACGCCCCGGCATTTACCGACACGGCCGCGTCCTTCCTCATCACCGGGACGGATCTTGGACGCGATTACGCATGGCTCGGTTTCGGACTTACCGCGGATACCCGCAAAAACTGGACGTTCTTCGGAGGATACGACGCGTTCGCAAACGGACGCGCGGTTATTCACACGGGAAACGTCGGCGTTTCGTTCAACTGGTAATCTTCAATATCCGAAACCTGGATGATTTCCGCGCAGTCTCCAGAGAGCGGCCAACGGCCGCTCTCTTTTTACTCTTCTTCAAAAACGTCTCCAATCGGCCTTATTATCAATTTATTCCGCAAACCCGTTTATTCTTTTTCGATTTAAAGAGACGTTTTCCTATCGACGATATTTCCAACGAAAGTATTTTTTTGAAAACGTCTTCATCGACGCAAACGTATCGCCCGCCAATTTTTTCATCCGCCGTAATTAAATCTCGAATTGGTCGAGATCTTTTATTTTGTCGTCCAAAATTCAGAAAAGAAGTTCCCATGAAGAAAATCCTTACTTTCCTCTTTCTTCTTGTCTTTTCAGCCTCCGCTTTTGCTGAAGAAGTGGGAGAAACGCTGAAAAAACTTGAATTTCGTTCCTGCTGGGCTCGCGCCGGCGAAGTTTCCCTTGAAGCCGACGCCGAAGAAGAAGGAACTGCAAAACTCGCTTTCTCCGGATCCGCCGATTTCTGTTCGCATACGAAAACCGTTTTCGACGTCAAACCCGGCGACGTTTACGAAATGCAGTGCGATCTGAAAACAGAAGGGACCGGAAACGTCGGAATCAGCGTCATCCTCGGAAAACCCGGCCAGGAAGCCGCCTGGACCTATGGAAATCGTTCCGTTTCAAACTCAACAAACGGACAATTCGTTCATCTTCAAACCAGGTTCATTATTCCCGACGGTCAGTTCTTTATCCAGCCGCGTCTCGTCGGCAGTTCAAACGACCGGCACGTTACCTGGATAAAAAACTATTCCATCCGTAAATCCGGAGAAATTGTCATTCCGAAAAAAGGTTCCGTTCAAACTCTCGAAAACGATTCTCTTAAGCTCGATTTCGACTGCGCCTCCGCGAAATTTTC
>CAZWOV010000206.1:0-5625 GCA_964635645.1 uncultured Planctomycetaceae bacterium
CGGAGACATTTATGTTTTTGCAAATCGTCAAACGTTCAAAATTTGCATTACTTCGATCGGTAATGAAAAGCTTCTCTGCGAAAGTTTTACGTTTTCCAGGAATTCTTCCGGCCGCCGCGGCAATCTTCTTCGCCGTCCCTGTCTTCGCTCTTGACGGAGCTCTTAATTCATATCCTTCGGCGGAACGTGAAAACGTGCGCGCTCACGGCGCCGACAATGAAACGTCCGCCGCTCCAATTCAAAATTCCGCGTCTGAAAACCAGACCGGCGAAACCAGGCCGCTCGCTTCCGCTCAATCGGCAGACGCGGAAAAACCGGACGAACCGTCCTCCCCGGAAAACAACGAAACGGGAAAAGACAAATTCGGAGCGGAAAGAACGTTCAACGGCGAAAGAAAAGAGCCGAATACCGAAAGCTCTCAAAATCCAACGTTCAGCCAGAACGATTTTTATCGGATTCCAATTTCTTTTCCAGCTTCTCGAGCCAGCGAATTACCCATTTTTTCAAAGGAGGGAATCCCGCTTTATCTTTTGAATCAGAACGGAAATCTCGTAGCGATACCGGGCGTTCGTCTTGAATTTATGGATCAGGCGCTCCGTTCCATAAGCGGCAACGTTCAGGAAGAAGGAATTCCCAAGCTCCCGGATTTTGTTTTTCATTCAATCCTTGCCAACGGCTACATCGAGAAGGACGTTATGCGCATGCGCGTCAGCTTCGTCATTGAAACCTTCAGCGAGACTCCCGTTTCCGTTCCCCTGAAATTCAACGAGGGTATTCTTCTGGGAACTCCATCTCAAAACGCGGTTGAGAAAACGTCCAGACCTTCGCAGGAAATTGACTCCGCCCAATTTGAAAAACACGTCGAACAGGCTCCAGCCGCCGACGGCCAACCCGATTCAGACAATACGCGGGAACAAAACGGCAATACGCGGCAGGAAACGACGCCGGTCGGAAACACGACGATCGGACCGTCTGAAACTTCCCCCAATAATCCGTCCGTCCCCCTTTCCGCAACACAGGGAAAAACGGTCCTTCCCGGCGTTTTCTCAACCTCCGGAACCGCCCCCGACGCTGAAAAGTCTTCCGACGCTGAAAAGTCTTCCGACGCTGAACGCCTGGAGGACGTTTCCGCTGAAATCGCCGTGCGCAGAACAACGTCGTCCGCAGTTCAGACGCCGCTCGAACCGGACGCAAAAGAAAAAGCGCATTCCCGCGCGGAAGATTTTTACGCGGACCTTGCCGAAAAAATAACGGGCGCAATTCCCGTCGAGCGCAAGTATGCGGGACCGGGAAACGTATGGGTTGATTTTTCCAGTCAGAATGGTTTCACGGCATGGGTAACCGGAAAAGGAATTCACAAAATCGAACTGACTTTTTTGGCGCCGTTTGTTCGCTCTCCCTCCGGAGAAGTCCAATTTCAAATTCAGTTTCCATACGCGACGACGTCGGAATTCAAGATTCATGTTCCTCAGACGCGCCTTGAGTCAGAACGGCTTCAGGTCTCCCTAACCGGCGGAACGATACTCCAACCTCCTTACTTTGAACCGTCCGATCCGAAATCTTCAACGCGGAACGACAAAACGGATCCCCAAACGGAAATGGGCCAAACCTGCATCTCCGCCATTCGTCTAGGGGGCGAATTCTGGATGACCTGGAGCGTTTCGCCACAAGAAAAGGCCGCGACTCCCGACGTTCTGGAGGTTGAAAGTCTGATTCTTGCAGGAATCGGCAAAGACGCCGTCTCATACGACGCGCGTTTAAAAGTAACCCGTAAAGACAGCAGCGTGACGTCGTTCCGAATCCGTCTTCCCCGAAACGCGGCGCTCCAACCGCAGAATACGTCGGAGTATTCCATCGTTAACGTTCAGGAAAAAACAGAGTCGGACGCGCCTCTGGCAGAAGTCACGCTGAAAAACCCGACTTCCCGCCAAATTCAGGTCGACGTTCGCGCCAAAGCTCCGCTTCCCGCGGAAAGTTCGTCGCCGGAATGGTTTAATCTTGCGGGATTCGAGGTTCTTTCCGCCGTTCGGCAATCCGGCTACTACGCAATCAAAATTTCCTCCGGCAAACACGCCAACTGGACGCCGGGAGCCGGCATGCGCCGATTGGAAGAACTCCCCGTTCCGCTTGAACTCTGGACTCCCGTCAAAAATCTGGACGGCGCGTTATCGCCCAATACGCCGACGTTTCCCAACGGTTCCCAGAACGACTTCGCGTCTTCTCAACCCAATACTCAGAGACAAACGTCTGGAAAAGAACGTGAAAACGACAGTCCCGCCCCCCCGGCGTCCGACGCCGCGCTTTCGAGAAACGGAGAGTTCCCGGAAGATTTCGCCGCTTCTCCAGCGCTCCGACCCAACGGCGCAAAAAATTATGAAGAGTCCGAAAACCCCTACTTTTCAGAAAACGGCGGCAAAACGTCAGAAACGGAATCCTGGAATTCAGAAAACGCTATTCCCAATATCTGGGACTCCGTTTTTGAATTCGATTCCCAACCAACCCCGCTCTGGACGCGCATCGTAGAAAAAACGACCCGCGTAAACGTCGAGCCTAAATATATCGTTTCCGTTCAGGAAGATAAACTTCTCCTTGAAGCGACGTGGAATTGCACAATTCGCGGCGGAAAAATTTCATGGATCGACATTGATCTGAACGGCTGGAAATTTTTGTCGTGCGTTTCGGAAAGTCTGATCGCAGTCGACAGAATCAACGATATTTCGCCGTCGGATTCCGATTCCTCGGTAATTTCAATGCCGTTTAATCAACCGACGGGGAATCACGTCGCGCTGACGTTTAAAGCGGAACGCCCTTTATCGAGCGAAAGCGGAATCTTTCAATTTGAACTTCCGCAAAAATTTGAAACCGACGTTGCGCAGATTGTGTTCACCAACAGTCCCGCCAGACTTTGGATCACCGCGCCGACCAACATTGAAATTATCCCGACCCGTCAGTGCCGCCGACTGATTCGCCAACCGCTCCCGGAATCTCTGAAAAAACAGCTTCTGGACGGTTCAACTCAACTGCTTTACCAATGCGAATCGGAAAAATCCTTTTTTGAAGCGGCGCTGAAAATTCACGAACGTCAAACGCGCATTAAACAGTTTTCATCAATCGAACTGGCGCGGCGCGAATATCGCGTATCTCAAAAATTTGAGTATTCCGTTTCCTATGAAAAACTTGACTCTCTCCATTTTCTTGTTCCGGAAATGGATATTGAAGCGCTGTCGATCTCCGTTGACAACAGCGCCTTGAAAAATTCCAAATTCCAGGGGCGCCTCGCAATGAAACCGGCGTTACGCGCGCTAAATTCCTTTACCGCGTCCGACGTTTCGCCCGCGAACGAAAGTTCATCCGATATTTCAGTCGATAATTCTTCGATACCCTCAGGCGCGTCCGTAAACGTCCAGCCGGAAAGAACGTCGGCGAACGCCTCCGGAGAAAACGTTTCCAACGAAGAGGGGCAAATGAATTCGGCGCCCGAGGAAAGAATACCGTCCGTCGAAACCCCGGTAATCGCGTCTCCTTTTCCAGACGGAGAAAAGAGAAACGATCTTATCCTGAAATTCCGTCCGTCGCGGATTCGACAGAAATTTATGGAAGTTGAAGTTATTCTTCCTGAAGAACGAATTGGAATTTTTACGGTTTCCATTTCATATTCGCTTCCTATGGTCAAACTTGAACAGGAAAAACCCCAGCTGATAGATCTGCTTCTCGCAACGTCCGAAGACGGAATGACAAACGAAAATTTCGCCGCGGTCCAGACCGGCGAGAATCTCGAAATGCTCTCGCCGGAACGAACGGATCAGGAATCTCCATGGGAAGAATGCGAAATGGAAAATATTTTTTCGACGCAATCTTCTCCCCCGACCGTTTTCTCGGGAACGGACCCGCGTTTATTGCCTGGAATCCTGTGCAAATCGGTCTGCGCCCAAAATACGCTTCAAATTCAAATTAAGAATCACGCCGTTTTTACGCGGGGAATGACGATTGTTGAACGCTGTTGGGTTCAAACCTGGCTCGACGGAACCAAACGCCAGGATCGCGCGGTCTTTCTTTTCCCGCAGGAATTCTCCGGCGATTCTTTCGATTCCGTCGGCAACGCAACGGGACATTCCCGCGCGGTTCGGATTCATCTCCCCGGAAAAGCTTCCGCCGATTCCGCCGAAATATGGATTAATCGAAAACCAGCGATCCTCGGAAACGAAATCAAACGCCTTTCAGGAAATATCCTTCAGATTTCCTACCCCCTGCCGTCGGATCCTCAACAGGCTCCAACGGTGGAAATTCGCTACCAATTTGACGACCATATTTCAGTAAATACCTTCAATACGCTTGAAATTCCGTACGTTGAAGAAGCCGTCTGGACTCGCGGAATCTACTGGCAACTTGTTCTTCCGTCCAATATTCACCTGTTCCAGGCGCCTAAAGGATTTTCAATGGAATACCGCTGGGGTTGGCGTCAATGCTTCGCCGGCCGTCTGCCCATCTGGGAACAGCAGGCGCTTGAACGTTGGTCCGGCGCGCTGGAAGGAACCCCCGTCCCATTAAAAATGAACCGCTACGTTCTGGCTGGCATGGGGTCCAACGACTCGTTAAACGTGCACGGCGGACTCCTTCTTATGAATCGAACGGTTCTGATTTCAGGAATAAGCCTCTTCATTTTTGGAGCGGGATGCGTTTTCCTTTATCTGCCGATCATCCAAAAACCCGTTTTCAAACTCGCAATGTGCGCCGCGCTGACAGGTTTCGCGTTTCGTTTTCCCGAATATGCGCTACTTGGGTTTCAAGCCGCGATTCTGGGAATGCTTCTTCTCTTCGCCTCCGTTATGTGCGGACTGAGAAAGAAAACGTACAGAAATTTGTACGTGTCCGAACCGACCGAGGACCAGACGATTCACCAGCCGGCTCCTCAAACCGTCATTACTCCCTCTGAAAATTCGCTTCACGCTTTCAGAACCGTCACCTATGAACAGAGCCTTGGGATTTCAGATGAAAATCAGTCCACCGTGGTCCGAAAATCCTGATTTTCAGATTTTGTCTGGAAAAAGGAAATTTCCCCGACCGAAATAAGTAACGTCCGGGAATGAACAGGAACCCATCCAAACCCGTTTTCATTAAAGGTTTCATTTCATGAAATTTTCCTATTATCTTTCAATTCGCATTTTCATTTGCCTCCAGATATTTCTAACGATATGTTCAGAATTGAGTCGGGCGGATGAAATTTCGCAGTCGAATTTTCCGCGCGGCGCGGAGAATCGCCAAACGAAAGATTTCTCTATTCTCACGGAAGAAAACGCCCCTTCGTCTCCCGAACGGGTTTATTTAGAACAAAATCCCTTCTCAAAAGAATTGGTTCCCCAAAAAACAGACGGCGAAACGCCCGGATTCCGAGAAAAAAATTCAGAACCGGAATCTTCAAATGAAACGGAAATTTTTTTCAGAAAAGTCTTCGTTCCCCAGGAACTGCTTCACGCCATTCCTACGGATAATATTCCGTACTGGCGGATGAATGCGAATGAATTTGAAGAATGGTTTTCTCAAATTTCAGCCGTGCGCCCAACGCCGAAGCCGACCTTGCCTCAAGTACTGGCAGAACAGGCAATTTATCGAGCGGAATTAATTGAA
>CAZWOV010000207.1:0-5614 GCA_964635645.1 uncultured Planctomycetaceae bacterium
AAGTCCGGCAATGTCAACGAATTCAACCGTTGCGGGCGTTATTTTTTGCGGATTCTACGTTTTTAGAAGAAATAGAAGTAAATTATGAGCAAACTTTGGGTCATTGGAGATATTCACGGTTTTTCGCTTTCGCTCTCCAGACTTCTGGACCGGATTGAACCGCAGCCCGACGATATGATAGCGACATTGGGAGATTACGTGGATCGCGGCCCGGACTCGAAAGGCGTTTTGGACCGTTTGCTTCGGCTTCAAAAAGAATGCCGTCTTACGGCGTTGCGCGGAAATCACGAGGCGATGCTTCTTGAGCTTCTTGAAAGGGAAAGGCAGGGAATCCTTCATCGTCCTTTGTGGAAGAGCTGGTTTTCTAAAAAAAAGCGGCTTGAGCTGGCGGATTGGTTGGAACTTGGCGGAAGACAAACGCTGGCGTCTTACGGAATGTTGACGACCCGTATTTCGCAGATACCGGACGAACATCTGGAATTTATCGCCGGGACTCCGCTTTATTTTGAGACGGACCGCTTTATTTTTGCACATGCGGCGTATGTGGCGGAACTTGCGATGAAAGATCAGCCGGTGGAAGCGCTGCTTTATCATCGTCTGAGAGTTTCCGTTCCCGAACCTCATATTTCCGGGAAAACGGTTTACGTTGGACATTCCGCCCAGCGAAACGGCGAGATTTTCGATAAAGGGCATATCGTGTGCATCGATACGTGTCTTTATGGAGGCGGATGGCTTACGGCGGTGGAACTGTCGGAAGGCAGGATTCTTCAGATTGACGCGGGCGGCAGATTTCGCCGCTGATTGAAAAAGTCTCCGATTTGGCTGAAAGCGGCGTTCCGGGGCGTTTTTGGCCATGATTTCTTTTTTTTCCGATTCTTTTAATAAACGGATTTTAATTCTTTTATTTCAGTTTTTTTATTTTTGTCTGAAAATTTTTTTCCTCTCCGCCTTGCGGAATTTATTTTGTCAGATATAATTGGCGAAAACGGTCGTGAGTTCGACCGTATGTTTTATTGAAAACGACTTTGAGACGGGGAAACTCCCAACAGAGAAGAGGATGAATTTCGATTCTGTGAAAATCGATGAAGACCAGATAGACGCGTATTTTATGCGCGAAGCAATTCAGGAAGCGCGTTATGCCGAACGGGAGGACGAGGTGCCGGTTGGAGCCGTAATCGTATGCCGCGGCGAAATTATAGCGCGAGCGCATAATCAACGGGAACAGCTGAAAGATCCTACGGCGCATGCGGAAATGATCGCGATTACTCAGGCGGCCTCGTCGATGGCGGCTTGAAGAATGCACGCTTTACGCGACGCTGGAGCCCTGCGTCATGTGCGCGGGCGCGATTGTTCAGGCTCGGGTTTCCCGAGTAGTGTACGGCGCGGGCGATCCGAAGGCCGGGGCCGTCGATACGCTGTTCAGCCTTCTGAACGATTCAAGGCTGAATCATGTTTGCGAGACGAAGGGGGGCGTGTTGGCGAAAGAGTGCGCGGAAATGCTGAGCGAATTTTTTCAACGGAAACGCCGCATGGGTAAAAAGTAGGAAGCCCGCATTTTGAGAGAAAATAAAAAAGTTACGGAAGAAAGGAGATTTTCATGGAAAAAATCAAGCGTATTGTTTCCGATATTTGCGAAGAAAACGGTTACGTCGTCTGGAAAGAAGGTTCGAACGAGTGCGTTTTGATTGATCCGGGTTTTTCGGCGGAATGTTTTTTGGATTTTATGGCTTCTGAAAATTTAACGAAAGCCGCGGCGATTCTTTGCACGCATGGACATGCGGATCATATCGGCGGAATCAACGTAATTCGCGGGCGTTTTCCCGACGCGAAAATTGCGATCGGCAAAAAGGATGCGGATAAGCTGACGGACTCAAAGAAAAATCTGGCTCGTCATTTCGGGATTAATATTGTTTTTCCTCCGGCCGACGTCAAGTTGACGGAACCCCGGACCGAGCTGGAATACGCCGGCCTTTCTTTTACCGCGTTTCAGACTCCCGGTCATTCCGCCGGTCATGTCGTTTATCTTTTGAAAACGGGCGAAAATCGAATTTCCCCGGTTTTTGTCGGCGATCTGGTATTTTACGGGAGCGTCGGCCGAACGGATTTTTACGACGGGAATCCGAAAGCGTTAATTGAGAGTATTCAAAACGTAATTTTTTCTCTTCCGGACGAGACGGAACTTTTTACCGGGCATGGTCCGGCGACGACCGTTGGAGTGGAACGGAAAACGAATCCTTACGTTCGGGAAGATTGAGTTGGGCAAGTTGATTGCGCGAAGCGTTTTTCCGCCCCCCTTGCGAAAAATAATCCAGGAGGTAAAATCGGATAATCGGCCCATCGAGCGATATTGAAAAGTTTCAGAACGCGATGTTTTCATAGACAGGAAATTTTATGCAGGAAGAAAAAAAGAAGCAGGGAACGGAATTTCTCCAGTCGATTCAGGAATCGCCTATGTCGGAAGCGGATCTTCAGGTTGTTCCGCTTCTGCTTCAGGGGATCAAAAAACTCGAGCTTGGCGAGGAAGCGCAGGCGCAGGATGTTTTTCGCGATGCGGTAAAACAGTCGCCAAATTCTTTTAAAGCGCGCTATCTTTTGGGGCGGACCGCTCTTGCGCAGGAGAATTTTGCCGAGGCGGAAGAGGCTCTCGGGAACGCGTTGATTCTGTCGCCCGAAAATATTGAAGTCGAATATCTGATAGCGTACGTTCACGCTCTTCAGGATAAAATTGAAGAAGCCGCCGGCGAATTGCTGAAAATTATTGAGAAACGTCCCGATTTTATCGACGCGTACTACGATTGCGGAGTTGCCGTTCAGTTGCTCGGAAGATACGAAGAAGCGATCGAGATTTTTGAAAAACGATTGGCTATTTCGCCGGATTTCGATACGGCGTTCATGTGCGCGATGACGTATGAATTACTTCAGGATTTTGAGAATACCGAAAAGTGTTACGCGCAGGCTCTGGCGTTGGATCCGGAAAACGTTATGGTCGTCGAAAGTCATGGAAAAACGCTTCTTGAAATGGAACGCTACGAAGACGCCGCGGCGGATTTTAATCTTGCGTTGGAACTGGACCCTGAAAGTCCGGACGCGATGTGCGGAAGAGGCCAGACGTTTTTTCATCTTGGCGAAATCGATAAAGCGGAAAGGGATTTTCGCGAGACGACGAGACTTGATCCGGAGAATATGATTGCCTGGAGCATGATTGGGCAGATTAAACTTTACCAGGAACAATATGCCGAAGCTCTGGAATGTCTTGAAAAAGCGTTGGAACTGGATCCGGAACTTCTCGTTTATGATTTTCGAGCTTCTGCAAAACGCGGGCTCGGCGATCTTGAAGGGGCGTTGGAAGACATTAAACTCGCAATTGAGTACGAGCCGGACAATACGGACTATTTGATAGATCTGGGGTCGATTCTTGCTGAAAAGAATCAAACCGGCGAGGCTTTGAAGGTTTTTGATCGGGTTGTCGCGCTTCAAAAATCTGCGGAGGCGTATCGTTTCCGCGGGTTGCTGTTTATGGAAATGCTTGAGTATGAGAAAGCGGTTTGCGATTTTGACGAGGCGATTCGGCTGGGCGCGGAAAATGCCGACGTTTTTCTTAATCGCGGCGAGGCTCTCTACCAGTTAGGCGCGAGTGAAAAGGCGTTTAACGATTTTCAACGCGCAAAGGAAATATTCGAGGCGGACGGCGACCTGGAGTTTGCGAAAAAGTGCGATTGTTTTATTGAGAATCTGAAAAAATTTGACGATTGATCGGGCGCGGCGCGAAAACAGTATCAAATCAGAATCTCGGTTGAATTTGTGTTAAAAATCAAATCGTGGGCGCGTCGTATTTAATTCGGACGGTAATTGACGTCCGGATAGGTTCAGAAAAGATTAAACGCAAATTTTTTTGACTTTTTTGAAAATTTTTCCTAAATCGCTCTTGCGTCAATTTTGAAAATGTCAATAATTAAAAAAAAGAAAAAATCATCAAAAACAGACGCGGGCTTTTCGTGAAAAAAAGATTGCCGCGTTTCAGAAAAACGTATTTGAAACGCGTATTGGGGAAGAGATCGTAAAATTTTTTACGACCAGATTTTACGATCAGATTTTACGAACGGCGTTCGGATGGTTGGGAATGAAATTTGATCTGGACGTTCCGGTTTTTCGGAAAGATTTTTGCAGTTGCTGGAATTTTTTCGCGGATGTTCTCGTGAACATGTCCGCAGTGCATTCAACGAATACTTTAGCGTACGGCAGAAAGAAGCCGCGCGGGTAGAATGGTAAATTTAAAATTCGGAAAAGAATGAAATCTATCAGTAAATCATTGGTTATTGTCGAGTCTCCCGCAAAAGCGCGGACTATCCGAAATTTTCTGGGAGACAATTACGAAATTGAGGCCAGTATTGGCCACGTGCGCGACCTGCCGCAGGGAACGAAAGAGATTCCTGAAAAATACCGCGGCGAGGACTGGGCTTATCTTGGGGTTGACGTTGACCATGATTTTGAACCTGTTTACGTCGTTTCAAAAGAAAAAAAGAAACAGGTAGACAAGTTGAAAGCGCTTTTGAAAGATTCCGACCAGCTTTATCTTGCGACGGATGAAGACCGCGAAGGAGAAGCGATCAGCTGGCATTTGTGTCAGGTGTTGAAACCGAAAGTTCCCGTCAAGCGTCTTGTTTTTCATGAAATAACGAAAAAGGCGATTCTGAATTCATTGGATAATCCTCGCGAGATTAACGAGTCTCTGGTACGCGCCCAGGAAACCCGGCGAATCCTTGACCGGCTTTTTGGGTACGACGTTTCGCCTTTGCTTTGGCGGAAGGTGCGCCCCAAACTTTCCGCCGGACGCGTGCAAAGCGTTGCGGTTCGGCTTATTGTGGAACGGGAACGGCAGCGAATGTCGTTTCGAAGCGCGACGTACTGGGATCTGCTCGGTTTTTTTGAAACGGGAGAATCCCAACGGTTTCAGGCGTCTCTGGCGGCTGTCGACGGTAAGAAAATTCCGACAAGCCGTGATTTTGATTCAAGTACCGGCGAACTGAAGAATAAAGACTGCCTTCAGATGTCGGAAACGGAGGTTCGCGAACTTCTGGACCGTTTGAAACAAATTCAGAAAGCGGTCGTTACTCGCGTTGAGAACAGAGATTTTACGCAGCGTCCGCCGGCGCCTTTCACCACGAGTACTCTTCAGCAGGAAGCAAACCGGAAATACGGTTTTACCGCTCGCCGCACGATGACGATCGCTCAGAGTCTTTATGAAAACGGATTTATTACGTACATGCGAACGGATTCGACGGCGTTGTCCGATGAAGCCGTCCGCGCGTCCCGCGAACTTGTGGCTCAACGTTTTGGAAAAGAATACCTTCCGCCTCAACCGCGTAAATATCAGACGAAAGTTAAAAATGCGCAGGAAGCGCATGAAGCTATTCGTCCCGCAGGCACTTCTTTCAGATCGCCGGATGAAGTTCAGGCGATAGTTTCCGCGGACGAATTCAAACTGTACGATATGATCTGGAAAAGGACGATCGCCTGTCAGATGTTGGACGCCGTCGGTCAGAGAAAAACAATTGAATTACGTCTTGGAACCGCAGATTTTCAGACGTCTGGGAAGACGATTACTTTTCCCGGT
>CAZWOV010000208.1:0-3726 GCA_964635645.1 uncultured Planctomycetaceae bacterium
GCTTTCTAAAATTCTCATCGGCTTTGTTCGCCGTCTGCATTTTCAGTTTATCCATTTCGTTCAATTCACAATGCATAATGAATTATACCTCCTCGTTTCTGCTGGATTTCACAATAGAGGTTAATATCTTAATCAATTCCGTGCAATCGAAAATAATGCTATCGAATTGTTGCTTTGTAATATAATCCGTTTCAAAAAGCAACTCTAACCAATATTCTGTTTCGCCGGCTTCTTTTAAGGAAATATTCATTTTGTGCGAAAAATTCGCTTTGCTCTGTCCGCGAACAGCTTCTTTCACATTGGCGCCAATGCTTGTTCCGCTCCTTAAAAGTTGTTTTGACAAAACAAGCTCTTTTTTTCTTCGCACAGGTATTTATAAAGCCGAACAATTCGCACAGCAAACGCTTTGCTTTTATCGACTATATATTATCCGTTTTCATTCCATCGCCCCCTAATTATGCATTATGCATTCTGAATTACGAATCAGATTCCATCGGCGGGTTTTCCCGGCTCCGCCGTATGCGTCGTACTCGTGCTCCACTTAATCATGTTCGGTTTCGGGCGCGTTTTTGCGGAAGAAACCACTTTCACGACGTCGTGGTCCGCCGCCAGATCGCGGCTCTCAACCCCGCCGACGCGCAGGGGAATGGAGGGCGAACCGTTCCCGGCAATCATGTTCGTGCCGATGAAATCATTGGAACCGTCTTTAACCCAGGCGACCCAGTCGTTTTGAAGATTCTGGAGCGACGAATAACCGTAAAATTCATAGACGAGACGGTCCCACGTCTGTTCCTGATTCATGCAGGCGTCCACAAAACCGACGAAATAATGCGGACCGCGCTGCCGAATCAGAAATTCCGTAATGGAGAAACCATGAGCATAGAGCGGAAACGGATCGTCGGGATATTCTTCAATCGTAAAGAGGCGGTCAAAGGGAATGCCCTTTCCCGATTTTAACGCGGAATAAAGTTTCTGCCGATACTTGGCGCGTTCCGATTCGTGCTCCGTAAACGTCGCGGCGCCTTCGTCGGCCCAACGCGGAACCGGCATACGGAAATGACTGGCCAGTATCATGTGCGTTATCTCATGCGGAAGAACCGAATCGTAGAGACGCTCAACCGTTCCGCGAACGCTCATTTCCCAACCGAAAACTTCGCCGTTTTCAAACGTAAACACCGTCGAACCAGAAGCCTCCGTATTTTTGACTTCAATTTTAATCCGACACCGCCGGTACCAGTTCGGCAACTCCTTGCCAAGCCAGAATTTAGCCAGCCGAACGCGCAATTCCTCCGCGCGATTGGCCAAAAGCTCCGCGTTCCGAGGATCCGAAGTCGTGACCGTAAAATTTTTCGTACTGAAATTAGCTCCCCAGACCAGAGTCCCGCACAAAAAACAGGAAAAAAAGATGAATAAAAATAAAGAACCGCATTTTTTCATGAAAATTAACCTCCGTGTCTCATGAAAACACCCCATGTCTTTATTTTACCTTATTTTGAACGAATTGCAAGGCGAAAAAAACAGAAAATTCCAAATTTCTGGAAATTTCGTAAAAATCGTTAAACCTTCGCGACAAAATTCAAGCGCCGCCGCAATTCTCCGGTTCGCCACAAAAAAAGACGCGGTCTTCCAACCGCGTCGTCCGCGTATTTTATTCTTCAGGCGACGATTCCGATTAAATCCGGAACCCCGTCTTTCAGCCAAAAATCCGGTTCAGCCTCTCGAGATTCCGACGAACTTTTTCATTCACGGACGCCCCCGAAGTCCCTCCCGAACCCGCAGAGGAAGCGTTTTCTGAAATTTTCTTCGTCCCGACCGCGCCGGAAACGGCCTTTTTCTCCGACGCGGGGACCGCGGCGGCCGTATGCGCGGAAGAATCGTAACTCAAAACCTGCGCCATTGAAAGAAGATCGTCCTCGAGAGATCGCCGCGGCGCAATGTTCATGCGTTTCAGTTCCGAATGATAGAGCCGAACCGCGTCCTTCGGCAAAATTTCGTCGTCCGCTACGCGCCTCAAAACCTGAATGAAAGTCGGCTGATGTTCGGCCGAATTAATTTTTCTCCCGTAGAGAGCGACGCGGGCGCCGTACTTTTTGGCTTCCCAAAGCATCTGGAAAGCGTCGAAAGTCGTTCCGGCGGAACCGCCGAGAATACCGACGATCAACGTCGAATCAAACCCCGCCAGCTCTTCCATCGCTTTCGGACCAAAATACGGAATCTTCAGGAAGACAGGCCGTTCCTCTCCCGCGACGCCGGCCAGAGTCCGAACGATATGATTGTTCACAAAACGCGGAATATCCGAGACGGCCCCGACGGGCGCGTTGGGTGCAAAAACTTCCAGAAAATACCGAAAACCTTTCCGGGCCGCTTCCGTCCGAAACTGTTTGAAGGCCAAAAGCGACTCCATGTCGCGTTCCAAATCATTGTTGAACGTAATCGAATAAAGCCCCAGATCCGCGCCCTGCCTGCGTTCCTCCGGCCGGCACGAACCCTTCCCGCACATGGCGTAATCAAGCGAAGCGCTTCTGAAAGGGCGCGAAGGGAGCGAAGCATAAACGCCTTCCGCCCCGGCAAGCCAAATATCCGTCGCGTCGTTTGCGCGAATCGCAGGCGTAATCGCGGAATTATCAAAAAGCCGCTCGCGGTGCGTCAAAATTTCATTCGTACTGGCGCTCATCAGAACGATATCCACCAGCCCCTGCGCAATCACTTCGCGAATTTGCGCTCGGTACTCGTCCAACGTGCGAAAACGCGCTTCCGTTCCATACGATTCCGGACTTTGCCCCGGCGCGGCCAGACCGTACGCCATGTCCGCGTCCTTCGCGTCGGCAAGAATGAAATCGCGGCAGCTTCTATCCGCCAGAATTCGGGCAATTTTCACATCAAGTGATTTCTGCATGGTAAAACGCTCCGGAAAAAGGGATTCGTGAGATTGCTCCATTTTCACAAAATTCAGTTCGCCGTTTCACGACTTACCGGCGTATTTTATCCATTATCGGCAAAAAACATCCGCCGATTGAATTTCCCAAAGTCATGAGTAAAATCCAGATAATCGTCAAATGTCCACCCCGGCTTTCCAACAGACTTCCCGAAGCCGCAAAATAAAACATATTCGCGACGCAATGTTCAAATCCGGAGAGGATGAAAATCATCACGCAGAGAAAAACCATCGCAATCCGAAAAAGCGGCGGAGCCTCCTCCCGTCGGAAACAATCCACCGCGGCAAACATCAAAAAGCCGCAGAAAAAAGACAGAATCAGAATGCTCGGCGCGGAATCCGCCAGCTTGACCGCGCAGAGACGCTCCGCGGCGGGGACGATCTTTTCAGCAATCCTTGAATGCCGAATCGCCGCCCCGACGAACGCGGTTCCGGCAAAATTACCCGCCCAGATTACCGCCAACGACGCCAGATACGGAAGAATCCGATCCTTCTTCTGGTCCGCAAGATACCCGACCGCCCCGGTGAACAGCTTAAACGAAAAACAGAGAATCAGAAACAGTCCGAACCCGAAAAGGAACGCTCCCGGGATCCCGCCGCCGACGGATAAATTCACCGTCCCGGCAATCCCAAGAGCAAAACCCGCTAAAAAAGCGCTCGAAAAGGTTTTGAAAACCATCCTTTTTTCCCGAAAAAACTTTTTCTTAAACAAGCCCCTGACTTTTCTTAAGCGGCCCCAAGCCTTTTCTTAAGCGAGACCCAAGCCTTTTTTCAAGCAGGGCGGAAGCCTT
>CAZWOV010000208.1:3826-5609 GCA_964635645.1 uncultured Planctomycetaceae bacterium
CCAAGCCTTTTCTTAAGCGAGACCCAAGCCTTTTTTCAAGCAGGGCGGAAGCCTTCGTCAGGCGACGCTTTTCTTCCGTCTCAAAAGACCGATCCCGGCCAATCCCACAAGCAGCAGAAGGACGGTCGAAGGTTCCGGAACGCCGCCGAAATGAAGGGAAGAGCCGTTTGCGGCATTGAACGCCGCCAGATCCCAGTAAAAATAATTCGGCAAATCCGTCAGACCGGAATACGTCAGGAGTCCCAGTTCGTCGTAGGTAAATTTTCCGTTTTCCTGGTCCAAACCGTCAAATAATTCCAGAGATTCAGTGAAATAATCCGCCAGCGCGTTGCCGTCGCCTTCGCCGCGAACAAAGAGCGAGAAAGAATTTCCTTCTATTTCGGCAAGATTCAGCAACCCGCTCTCGCCGTTATCCAGCGAGGCCTGCGGCGCATCGACAAACGTATTCCACTCGAGCGCACCGTTATTTAAGTCGGCTTTCAGCGTTTTGGAGGAAGTATCGAAACTGACGTTCCAATACCCGTTCTCCTCAATATTCGGAACGTCGCCCGCATTCGGCATGGCAATCTCAAACGACGTTTTGTTGAAAGCCGTAATACCGTCCAGATTACCGAAGGAGACGCGCCCAGTTGAGGTGAAAACCAAGTCGTCAGCCTCGAACGTCCAGTTTTCCGTCGTCGGAACAAAATTGATCAATCCCTTCTTCCCGAAGAATCTTATTTTCTTACTTTCCAGAACCGAACCGCCCCAGAGATTCAGCGTTCCGTTCGTTCCGTCTCCAACCGCCAGATGCGTCGAAGCGTTCGTATGGCGGAGAATCCCGTCGCTGAAAACATTGACGACTCCGTCGCCGATTCCCCAACCGATACCAATCCAGGTATTTGAATTCAATTCGCCGTCGATAATATTCAGCGTCGCCGTTCCAAGGTTCTTGTCGTTGCTCAACCGCAGTGTTTTGCTTCCCATCGACAGTTTCGCCCCGTTGACAAGATTCATGACGCTGTTTTCCGCAACATACCAAATATCGGTCGCGGAAACGTTCGCGCCGTCCAACGTCGTTTGGGAATTTCCGGTCAAATTGAAACTCCCGGAAACGCTGCTCCCGGCAACCCTGGCGGCGGAAGTTCCGGAAACGTTCAGAGACGCGATATTTGCCGTTCCTCCGGTAATATTTAATTTGGCGCTGTCGGAAATATTCAGCGTCGTGAACGTATTCTCTCCGCCGGAAATAATCAATTCGCGCGTTCCCACGACGTTTCCCGTCGTAACCGTGGTTTTTCCGCCGGAAATCGCCGCGGTTCCGGAATTTTTCACAGTCAAATTCGGAATCGTGACCGTACCCCCGGAAATATTCAGCTCGGCGCTCGCGTTGGCATTCGCGCCGACGGTAACGGATTCCGTTATCTTCATCGTCCCGTTCTTAACCTCGACGATTCCGGAAGAACCCGAACCGGAGCCGATATTCAAAGCTTTAAAAGTCCCGGACGCCGACGCGCCGTCAATCAGGATTTTCCCAACGGCCCCCGAAGCGTTTCCAACGTTCGCTTCCGCTGTCGTCGTCAGCGTCCCGCCGGTCAGATTCAATTCGCCCCGCGATTTTGCGGAGGCTCCAATCAGAAAATTCTGATTGCTTTCAAACGTTCCGCCGGAGATATTCATGATTCCTTTTCGGCCGTCCAAATCGCCCAAAACCACCGGACACACAGAGTGCGTTACCTTTCCGCCGCTCTGATTGAAAGTTCCGTCTTCCGTGCGCCCCACGGCCAGGTAACTCTTGAAAGCG
>CAZWOV010000209.1:0-5585 GCA_964635645.1 uncultured Planctomycetaceae bacterium
TTTTGCGCCGAACGATAATGCAGCAGGCAGAAGAGAATCGCCGTCAGGCATACGCCGCGCCAGCCGTTCTCTTTTTTTCGGGCAAAAAACTCGCGTTCCCGAGCGTCGAACCACCCCTGAAATAAAAGTCGAAAAATAAATTCTTCAAGGATTGGCGCAAGAATAACGGTGAAACAGACGACAAACAGATATTTTTTCAAAGACGGGTTTTCCGTCAGAAATACCAGAACGGGATGTTTTCCTTCAGGCGAAAGAGACGCTTTTGATTCTGAATTTCTTTCGATTTTTCCCGTTATTTCCGTTGTTTTTGTTGTTTCCGAAGTATCCGCCGCCGTTGCGTTCCGTAGGTTTTCCGTCGCCGGGATTGTTTCCGTTTTCAGCGTATTTTTTTCCAAAGAAGGTAAAGCGCCGCCTTCCCCGTTCGTATTTTGAAACGACGACGGCTTTTCCAACGTGGAAACCGCCGTTATTCTGTTTGCGTTTTCCTCTTCATTTTTTATTTCCAGGCTTATCTGCGGATCAATAGCCGTCAAGACGGCAAGCAGAAAAGAGGGCAGTATTAACAGGGTTCCAAAAACAAAAACGCAGACGCTAAAATCCCAACGCGCTCTGCGTAAATGATTTTGAGGCGGCAGAACCGGTTTTCCAGAGGCAAAAAGGTAAAAAATCCGTCCCCAGGATATGACAAAAAGGCAAATGAGAACAATCAGAGGAAGGTAGATCATGTTTTACCGCCAAAAAATAATTTTTCTTGTTGATTTTGAAAAAAAGCGATATTTTAAGGGCTTGCTTTTTTTCAGCGCACCGTCTATAATACACAAATTAGACGAATTGTCAAGAAATCCCCCGGATAAATCTGGCAAAATTTTTTAATTGCTTCGCTCCGCAGACGGTCTTCGCATTCCGATCTCGGGACCTTTTGTTACTCGTTCACAAAGGAGAAAAAGATATGTTGAATTTTGAGTATTGCAATCCAGTCAACGTTGTTTTCGGAAAAGGCCAGATTGCGAAGCTGGCGGATCTCGTTCCGGCAAGCGCTAACGTTATGATGGTTTACGGCGGCGGTTCTATCAAGCGCAACGGAGTCTACGAACAGGTTATGAACGCGCTGGCCGGTCGAAAGATTGTGGAATTTGGCGGAATCGAACCGAATCCGAAATATGAAACGTGCATGAAAGCCGTTGATATCTGTAAGGCGGAAGGAATTGATTTTCTTCTTGCCGTCGGCGGCGGAAGTACGCTGGACGGAACCAAATTTATCGCGGCCGCGGCGAAGTATACGGGAAGCGAAGACCCGTGGGATATCTGTCTCAAAGGCGCTCCGGTCATTGACGAGATTCCGATTGGCTGCGTCATTACGCTCCCCGCAACCGGTTCGGAAATGAACGGCTGGTCCGTCGTTTCCCGCCTTTCTACCGATGAAAAACTCAGTTTCTGGTCTAAACTGAGTTTTCCAAAATTCTCGATTCTCAATCCGGAAACCACCATGTCGCTTCCCGAACGCCAGGTTGCCAACGGGATTGTCGATACGTTCGTCCATGTTTGCGAACAGTACGTAACCCGTCCGGTTAATACTCCCATTCAGGATCGGCAGGCCGAAGGCGTTTTGCTTACGCTGATTGAAGAAGCTCCCAAGGTCCTTGCGAATCCGAAAGACTATGAAGCCCGCGCTAACCTCATGTGGGCCGCTACGGTCGGTTTGAACGGCTGGTTGGCCAAAGGCGTCGTGGAAGACTGGGCCACTCACGGGATTGGACATGAGATTACCGCGTTTACCGGTACGGACCATGGTAAAACGCTTGCTCTGGTCATGCCCGCTCTCTGGAAATATCTTCGTAAGGAAAAAGAAGCCAAATTGGTCCAGTATGCGGAGCGCGTTTGGGGCATTCGCGGCGAAGATACGGACGCGGTAATCGACGCCGCCATTGAAAAGACCGTTGAATTTTTCAAATCCGTAGGTTGCGACGCTTCACGGGAGGCTTACGGCGTGACGGACGAAGTCATCGAAAAGATCGTTCTTGTCTTTGAACGTCGCGGGACGAAACTTGGCGAGTGCGCAATCGGCGCTCGGGAAATTGGTCAGATTCTCAAACTCTGCGCCAAATAAATCGAATAAATTTAAAAAAGAATGGGTAATGAACGCTTGGGCGTCGTTACCCATTTTTTAGTTTAAAAAGAGTTCGGAAATAGTCACGAAACCATTGTCGTCAGCGTTAGATTATCGCGGTGAATAACTTCCGCATAAAGTTTCATTTCCGGAAAAGCCGCTTCGATTTCGTCCGAATGCATTCCGCAAATCTGCGTCAGATCGGCCGAAGAATAATTAGTGAATCCGCGTCCGATTTCCAGACCGTTCATCGAGCAGACGGCAATAACGTCGCCCTGTTCAAATTCGCCCTCGATTTCTCGAATTCCGATTGGGAGAAGACTCTTTCCTTTTTCAACCAGCGCTTTTGCGCATCCGTCGTCGACCAGAACCCTTCCGCGAGGGAAGATAGCGTAACCGATCCACTGTTTTCGCGCAGTCATTCGAGCGCCGTGCGGTAGAAAGAGGGTGCCGAATTCTTCGCAGTTCAGTATTTTCTGGAGGATTTTCGGCTCTCGTCCGTTAGCGATAATGACGCTTCCGCCGGCGTGAGTGATCTGGTGCGCGATCCGAAGTTTACTTGCCATTCCGCCTTTACTCAGTCCCGTCAGACGGTCAAACGCCAACGCCTGGATAGACGCGTCAATTTGATGAACGGTCTGAATCAATTTGGATTTGGGGTTTTTCGGATCCCCATCGTAGAGTCCATCGATATCTGAAAGAAGAATTAAAAGCGGGGCGTGAATCAGATCTGCCACGAGAGCCGCAAGACGGTCGTTGTCGCCGAATGTCGTATTCAGTTCAACGACGCTCAGCGTATCGTTTTCGTTAATGATAGGAATTGCGCCGTATTCAAGTAATGCGTTAAGCGTATTGCGGACATTCAGATATTTGGTTCGATGTTCAAGGTCGTCGGCGGTGAGAAGAATTTGAGCGGCATGAAGACCGAGCTTTTCGAGGAAATGATTGTAGGCTTCAATGAGCGCACTCTGTCCCACTGCGGCAACGGCTTGCAACTGGGCGAGATCCGTCGGCCGTCCGGAGAGGCCGAGCCGCCCAATACCGGAACCTACCGCTCCGGAACTGACCAGTACCATACGGTAGCCTTTTGCTTTTGCTTCCGCTAATTGATTTGCAAATGATTCTATTTGAGATTCGCTTAAATGTCCGCGTTCGTCCGTCAGAATTCGCGTTCCGACTTTCACTACGATAGTGGGAGCTTCCGTCAGGATTTCCTGTCTTAATATATCAATCATGGAAAAAGGTGAAAAATAATGTTTAAATCAGGCGCAGAGCAGAAAAACTGCTCTGACCTGACCGTATCGTTCGGGAAAACATTTGCCGATACTTTATTTTTTTCAAGCCCGTCGGGCAAGAGCAAATGAACCCGATTTTTAATTTCAATGAAAAATTGCCGGTTAGCGCCGTACCGGTTTGAAAATGACCGCGGCCAGCGGCGGTAAGGTAATTCGAATCGAATTTCCAAATCCCTGACATGGTTTCGGCTCGGAAAAGACGTTGCCGTTAACAACGTTGCTTCCGCCGTAGTAATGCGAATCGCTGTTGAATATCTCCTGATATTCTGAAATTTCCGGAGTTCCCACCCAGAAGTCGCGGCGCACATTCGGCGTAAAATTCAAAACGACGACGAGGTAATCGTTCGGCTGTTTTCCGCGTCGAATAAACGAAATCGTACTGTGATCGCGATTGGAACAATCAATCCACTGAAAACCGTCGTTTGTGAAATCCTGTTCATAGAGCGCCCGTTCCGTTTCGTAAAGTTTTCCAAGCTCCGAAACGCAGCGCTGAATTCCCTGGTGAGGCTCAAATTCCAACAGATTCCAGTCAAGTTGTCCGTAATCCTTCCATTCTTCCCACTGTCCAAATTCCCCTCCCATAAAGAGAAGTTTTTTGCCGGGATACGTCCAAAGGTAAGAATAGAGCAAACGAAGATTTGCGCATTTCTGCCAGGCGTCGCCGGACATTTTTCCAATCATCGAGCCTTTGCAGTGAACGACTTCATCATGGGAAAATGGCAACAGGAAATTTTCGTCGAAAGAATACATGATGCCGAAAGTAAGTTTATCGTGGTGGTACTTTCTGTAGATCGGATCATTTTTCATGTAGGCGATGACGTCGTGCATCCACCCCATATTCCATTTCATGCAGAACCCCAATCCGCCGGCGTATCCGGGCATGGTTACTCCCGGCCAGGCGGTTGATTCTTCCGCAATCGTCAAAACTCCCGGAAAGCGAGTTTGAACTTCGCGGTTCATCTCGCGCAGAAAGTCGATTGCTTCGATATTTTCACGTCCGCCATAGCGATTAGGAATCCATTCTCCTTCTTTTCGACTGTAGTCCAGATAAAGCATCGAGGCGACGGCGTCCACCCGCAGACCGTCTACATGATATTTATCAATCCAGAAAAGAGCGTTCGCGACAAGAAAGTTTCGGACTTCGTTTCGTCCGTAGTTGAAAATATACGTTCCCCAATCCAAATGCTCTCCCTGCCGCGGGTCCTCGTGTTCGTAAAGCGGAGTGCCGTCAAAACGCCCCAGTCCCTTGGCGTCTTTAGGGAAATGAGCGGGAACCCAGTCAAGAATAACGCCGATTCCGTTTCGATGACAGAGGTCGACGAAATACTTGAAATCGTCGGGCGAACCGTAACGCGCCGTTGGAGCGTAATAGCCGGTCACCTGATATCCCCAGCTGCCCGTAAAGGGATGTTCGCAGACTGGAAGCAGTTCAATGTGCGTGAAATTCATTTTTTTCACGTATGGGACAAGCCGATCGGCAATCTCGCGGTAATTCAGCCATTCTTCACCGTTGGAGTAATCTTTCTGCCAGCTTCCCAAATGGACTTCATAGACGGAAATAGGTTGACGCTGCCAGTCGAAAGCTCTTCGTTCGTTCAGCCAGTCGCTGTCTTCCCAGTCGTAATTTTCCTGATTTACGATCATGCATGCCGTTTTGGGCGGACGCTCGCACGCGAAAGCGTAAGGGTCGCATTTTTCAAACGTTTGGTTGTCGTTTGTTGAAATAAGGTATTTGTACAGCATTCCCGCTTTTGCGCCGGGGACGAACGTTTCCCAGATTCCGTTTGCCTGAAACTTCCAGAGGTAATTGGCTTTGGGGTTCCAATCGTTAAAATCGCCGATGACGCTTACTTCGCAGGCATTCGGCGCCCAGACTGCGAAATTAACGCCTTCCACTCCGTCGAAACAACAAGGATGCGCTCCCAGTTTTTCGTAGACTTCTTCGTGTTTTCCCTCTCCAATGAGGTAAAGATCGTAGTCTGAAATCAAACCTTGGTGGTTTTCGTGAATAGAAAAGTCCGTCATACAGTCCTCCTGATAGGATTCGGTAGTTTATTGCCGATAACTCATACAAAATAAAAATGCGCAAAGGCATTGTTCAACCCGATTTTGCGGACGGTCAATGCGAATTAAATTTCATACGAAAAGTTCAAAAACAAAAACAGATCGATTCTTTTATTACA